>DAIEMM010000329.1 GCA_027349605.1 Anaeromyxobacteraceae bacterium | reverse complement strand
CCCCGGGCCGCACCGGGCGGCCCCGCAGCCGCTCGAGGACCCCGCGCGCGCGGAGGCTCAGGATCCCGTCGGGCGCGAAGAGCATGACGAGGACCAGGATGCCGCCGAAGACCGCGTCGTCGTGGGCGCCGAAGACGCCGCGCAGCGACAGGAACTCGAGCACCGCTGCGGCCGAGAGCGCGCCCCAGAGGCTCCCCATGCCGCCCACCGCCACCATGGCCACGTAGCGGACCGACTTCATGACCGAGGACTCGGAGGGGCCGATGCCGCCCACGTAGTGGGTGAGGAGCACCCCCGCCGCCGCGGCCATGCCGGCGGCGAGCACGAACACCCGGACCTTCATGCGCGCGGCGTCCACTCCCATGGCGCGGGCGGCGTCCTCGGCGCCGTGGATGGCCCGGAGCGCCCGGCCAGTGCGGGAGCGGACCAGGTTTCCGAGCAGGAGCATGGCGAGCGCCACGAGTCCCCAGGCCAGGTAGTAGTTGGCGACCCGGTCGGCCGACCCGCCGCCGATGCGCACGCCCGGGAGGAAGGGGAAGGGGGGCACCCCGGAGATGCCGTCGGCCGCTCCGAGCCGCTGGGTCCCGACCACCACCGCCGAGACGATGGTGCCGAAGGCCAGCGTGGCCATGGCCAGGTAGTGGCCGCGCAGCCGCAGCACCGGCACTCCCACCGCGAACGCCACGCCGGAGGCGAGCGCCACCCCGAGGACGAGCCCGTCCCAGGGGTTCACCCCGAGCGTCATGCCGCCGTAGAGGTCCGGCCGGTGCACGAGCAGGCCGATCCGGGTGGCGAGCGCGAGGGCCGGGACGGCCTCCTGGGCGGTGAGGTCGACGGTGGAGACGAAGGCCGCCGCGTAGCCGCCGATGGCGAAGAAGCCGGCCTGCCCGAGCGAGATCTGCCCGGCGTAGCCCATGAGCAGGGAGAGCCCCAGCACCACGAGCACGTAGTACCCGGTCATGGTGAGCTGGGTCAGGTAGAAGCCCTTGCCCGAGGCCTGCGTGGCGAGCTGCACGGCCACCACCGCCACGGCGAGGAGGGCCACCCGGGCCGGGGCGGGGAGGCGGGCCACCCTAGAACTCCTTCAGCCGGGCGGCCTCGCCGCTCGCGAAGAGGCCGCTCGGCCGGACCACCAGCACCGCGAGCAGCAGGGAGAGGGTGACCACGTCCTTGTAGGCGGCCGGCAGCACCGAGACCGCGAAGGACTCGACGACGCCGAGCGCCAGGCCCGCCGCCACCGCGCCCCCCGAGTTGCCGAGCCCGCCCAGGATGGCGACGGTGAAGCCCTTGATGGCGAGCGGTCCACCCGCCGCGTAGGAGGTGTAGGTGATGGGGGAGACCACCGCCCCGGCCAGCGCGCCGATGGCCGCGGCCATGGCGAAGGAGAGGGTGACGAGCCGCCGCACCGGCACGCCGCAGAGCGCCGCGGCGTCCTTGTTGGCGGCGCAGGCCTGCATCTCCCAGCCCAGCAGCGTGCGCCGGTAGAACCACTCCAGGGCCCCGACGATGAGGGCCACGGTGCCGAGCACCCAGAAGACCTGGGGCGAGATGCGTGCGCCGAGGATCCCCACCGAGGAGACCTCGTCCCCGGTGAAGTAGGGGAGCGAGCGCACCACCTCGCCCCACAGGAAGAGGGCCCCCTCGCGGAGCAGGATGGAGACCCCGATGGTGATGACCACCATGCGCAGCACGGTGGGCTTGCGGAGCCAGCGGAGGAACGCCACCTCGACCAGCGCGCCCACCGCGGCGGTGGCCGCCACCGCGAGCGCGATGGCGGCGGGCAGCGGCATCGAGCGGGACGCCTGCACCGCGATCATCCCGCCCAGCATGACGAACTCGCCCTGGGCGAAGTTGATGATCCCGGTGGCGCTGTAGACGATGTTGAAGCCGATGGCGACGACCGCGTAGATCGCCCCGTAGGTCAGCCCCGCGACGAGGTACTGGAGCGCGAGGTCGATGGTCATTCCGCCCGGTGCACCGTGGCCTAGTTCCCGAGGGGGGCGAAGCGCCCTTTCCTCACCGTGCAGAGCTCGAAGGCGCCGATGTCGAGGCCGTTGTGATCGGTGGGGGAGAAGTTGAAGATCCCGGCCGTTCCCACGAAGCCCTTCATGTTCTCCACCGCGGCGCGGACCTTCACCCGGTCGGGACCCACCTGCTCGATGGCCGCCACCAGGATGCCGAAGGCGTCCCAGGCGTGGCCGCCGAAGGTGGAGACGTCCTCGCCGTAGCGGGTCTCGTAGGCCTTGCGATAGGCCTCGACCACCGGCTTCTGGGGGTTGCCGGCCTGGAGCTCGCTCGCCACCACGATGCGGCTGGCCGGGAAGATCACCCCCTCGGCGGCGCTGCCGGCGGCCTTCACGTACTGGAGGTTCGCGAAGCCGTGGCTCTGGAAGATGGGGACCGTGAGGCCGAGCTGCCGGGCGTTCTTCACCACGATCGACTGGGCCGGCTCGATCGACCAGTTGAGGATGGCCTGGACGTTCGCGGCCTTGAGCTTGGTCACCTCGGCGGTGAGGTCGGTGGCGTTCTTGTCGTAGACGTCGTTCACCGCGAGCGTGATCCCGTACTGCGGGGCCAGCTTCTCCACCTGCTCCTTGCCCCCCTTGCCGAAGCCGGTGTTGGAGGAGAGGAAGCCGATGCGGGTGATCCCGGTCTTCTTCATGCGCTGGAAGATGACCTCGACGGCGTAGCTGTCCCGGGGCGCCACCTTGAAGACGTGGGGCAGGACCGGGCTCACGATGGCCTCGGCGGCGGCCGCGGAGAGGAGCAGCGTCTTGCCCTCCTCGGCGAGCCCCTTCACGGCCATCGACTCACCGGAGGTGGAGGGCCCGATGATGGCGAAGACCTTCTCCTCCTCGATGAGCTGCCGGGCGAAGGAGACCGCCTTCTCCGGGCTCGCGCCGGTGTCCTTGAGCACGAGCTGGACGGGGCGGCCCCCGATGCCGCCCTTCGCGTTCAGCTCCTGCACGCGCATCTCCAGGGTGCGGGCCTCCGGTGCGCCCAGGAAGGACGCCGGGCCGGTGACGGAGAGGAGGGCCCCCACCTTGATGGGCTCGGGGGCGGCCCGGGCCAGGGCGGGGACGAGGGCGAGGAGGGCGAGGATGCGGAGCATTCGGTTCATGGCGCGATCCCTCACTTCGCGAGCGGGACGAACTTCCCGTCCTTCACGGTGAGCATCTCGAAGGAATCCATTCCGAGGCCGTTGTGGTCGGCGGGCGTGAAGCGGAAGACGCCGCTCTGCCCGACGAAGCCCTGGGTGTTCTCCAGCGCGGTCCGCACCTTGGCCCGGTCGAGCCCCACCTTCTCCACCGCGGCGGCGAGCAGCTGGAAGGCGTCCCAGGCGTAGCCGCCGAAGCCGCTCACCTCCTCGCCGTACCGCTTCTGGTAGGCGTCGCGGTAGGCGACCAGCACCTTCTTCTGGGGATTGCCGGCGGGAAGGGCGTCGGCCACGGCGAGCCGCCCGAGCGGGAAGATCACGCCCTCGGCGGCGCTGCCGGCCGCCTTCACGTAGGCCAGGTTCCCGAAGCCGTGGCTCTGGTAGATGGGCAGCGTGAGGCCGAGCTGGCGGATGTTCTTCACCAGGATCGACTGGGCCGGCTCGATGGACCAGTTGAGCACCGCCTGGGCGTTCGTACCCTTCAGCTTGGTGGCCTCGGCGGAGAGGTCGGTGGCGGCCTTGTCGTAGACCTCGTCGAGGACGATCTGGATCCCGTACCCGGGGGCGAGCCGGGCGATCTGGTCCTTGCCGGCCTTGCCGAAGCCGGTGTTGGAGGAGAAGACCGCGACGCGGGTGATGCCCCGCCCCTTCATGTCCTGGAAGATGAGCGCGGCGGCGTGGCTGTCGTTCTGGGCGGTCTTGAAGACGTAGGAGGCCACCGGGTTCACGATCACCTCGGCGGCCGCCAGCGAGAGGAGCGGCGTCCTCGCCTCCTCGGCGATGGCCTTCACCGCCATCGACTCCCCGGAGGTGGACGGCCCGAGGATGGCGAAGACCTTCTCCTCCTCGAGGAGCTGCCGCGCGAAGGAGACCGCCTTCTCGGGCGACGCCCCGGTGTCCTTCACGATGAGCTTCACCTTGTGGCCGGCGACCCCGCCCCGGGCGTT
>DAIEMM010000346.1 GCA_027349605.1 Anaeromyxobacteraceae bacterium | reverse complement strand
GGTGGTAGCTGGCGATGGGGGCGAGGCCGTTCGCCTCGAGGGCCTCGGCGAGCAGGGCCAGGTCGGCCGGCGGGAGAACGGCCGGGGGCTCGAAGGCGGAGAGTGCGCGGATGGCTTCGGAGAGGGGCACCGGGCTGTTCTACTCGGGGCGCCGCTCCAGCACAGCGATGAGCGACAGGGGAGGGAAGGGGAGGTAGCGGTCGACCACCCGGGAGATGGGGGTGATCCAGTCGACGATCCGGATCTGGAGGAGCCCGAAGCTCTTCTTGCGCATCACCCGGCCGTTCAGGAACCAGGGCAGCGAGGAGACCCGGTTGAAGCGCAGCACCTTCCGGACCTCGAAGCCGGCCTCCTCGGCGGCCCGGCGCAGGGTCTCCTCCGTGTAGCGCCGCCTGTGGCCGAGCACCTCGTCGAGCGAGCCGAAGTTCCAGGGGCCGCTCGGGACGAGGATGATGGCCTTCCCGCCGTCGGCGAGGACCGTCCGGATGTTGCGCAGCGCGCCCACGTCGTCGTCGATGTGCTCGATGACGTTCAGGCAGACCACCGAGTCGAAACCCCCGGCCAGCTGCGGGTAGGAGGCCAGGTCGGTGACGTCGGTGAAGCGGGCGGCCAGGTAGGGCCGGTCGGCGGTGAGGTTCTCGAGGGTCTTCACGTAGAGCGGATTCACGTCGCTCGCCACGTAGACGTCGCGGGGGACGAGCCTCCGGGTGAGGTTTCCGGTCCCCGACCCGATCTCCAGGAGGCGGGCCCCCAGGAAGGGGCGGATCACGTCGGCCATCCAGCCGTTGAACCGCCCGGCCCGGGCCAGCCGTCCGAGCATCTGCGAGCCGTGCTCGTCGCGGACGTAGACGTCGTCCCCGAGGGCGAAGCGGAGGATGGCGAGGAGCGCCTTCACCCCGTCCCGCCAGCCGATCTTCTTGCCTTCCTGGTAGGTGCGCCCCGAGTAGCTGATGGGCACCTCGAAGATCCGCGCCTCCCGCTTCGCCAGCTTGATGGCGAGCTCCGGCTCGAGCCGGAAGTCGTTGGAGACGATGGGGATGGACCGCAGCAGGTCGGTGCGGACCGCCTTGTAGCAGGTCTCCATGTCGGTGAGGTTCAGGTTGGAGACCAGGTTGGTGAGGAAGGTGAGGAGCTTGTTGCCGAGCTGGTGCCGGAAGAGCAGCACCCGGCGGGCCTCGCCGCCGGCGAAGCGGCTGCCGAAGACCGCGTCCGCTCCCTCGCGGACGAAGACCTCGACCATGCGCAGGATGTCCCGGGGGTGGTACTCGAGGTCGGCGTCGTGGATCACCGAGTACTCGCCGTCCGCGAGCGCGAGCCCGGTCTGGACGGCGGTGCCCTTGCCGCCGTTCCGCTCGTGGCGGAGGAAGATCCAGTCGGTCTTGCCGTGGCGTCCCCGGCCCAGCTCGACGGCGGGGACCGGGCCGGCTCCGGCGCGGGGCGCGGCCGGTGGCGGGGGCGCGAGCGCGATCCACCGCTCGGCCGCGAAGGCCGCGAGCGAGGCCGGCGTGCCGTCCCGCGAGGAGTCGTCGACGACCACCACCTGGAGGCGCTCGAGGTGCGGGCTCGACTCGAGGACCGCGAGCCGGGCGAGCGAGGCCGCCACGAGGTGCTGCTCGTTGTAGACCGGGACGAGGACGGAGAGGGACGACATGGATGCTCCGTTCTAGCGCACGCCGGGCGAAGGAGCGAGGATCCGCCACCTCGCGGGGAGGGCGATCGCGACGTAGAATGGCGCGGTGCGCATCGCGCTCTCCCTGCTCTCGCTCCGCCCTGGCCAGGTCGGGGGCGCAGAGACCTACGTCCGGGCCCTGGTGCGCCACATGCCGAAGGTGGCGGGCGACGACGAGCTTCTTCTCGTCCTCGATCGGGATCTGGAGAAGGAGATCGCGGCGCCGGGGTGGACGAAGGTCGTGATGCCATACGGAGCTCGTGCGCTGGTGGCGCGTCGGATCGCCGAGGCCTACACGCCGTGGCGGGACCGGCGAAGCGAGGCCGTGCTCGCCGGGGCGCGTCCCGACGTGACGCTCTTCCCCCAGCAGTCGATCTTCCCGCACCGGGCTCCCGGGCCGGCCGTGCTCACCGCGGTCGACGTCCAGCACCTCGTACTGCCAGGTCACTTCGGACTCTTCGACCGGACCTTTCGACCGCGGGTGTACCCGCGGAGCATGGAGCGGGCCGACCGGGTCATCGCCATCAGCGAGTTCACCCTGCGGACGCTCGAGGAGCGATGCGCCCTGCCGGCGGGGAAGGGGGTGGTGGTTCCACTGGGCGTCGAACCAGGCGCGAGGCACGCCGCGTCCGCCCCTCCCGAGGGCCTCCTGGCCGGGGAGTTCCTCTACTGCCCCGCGGCGACTTGGCCGCACAAGGGGCACGATCGACTCCTCGCGACGTTCGCCTCGCTGCGCAGGTCGGGGCGGGTGAAGGGCCGGCTCGTCCTCACAGGGCAGCGCACGCCGCTCTGGGAGCGGGAGCTCCTCCCGCTCGCCCGCAAGCTCGGGATCGAGGGTGATCTCCTCCACTTCGGATTCGTCTCGCACGAGCAGGTGGGATCGCTCCTCGGGGCAGCCCGCGCGGTCGTCTTCCCGACCCGCTACGAGGGGTTCGGCCTCCCGGTGGTGGAGGCCGCGGCGGCAGGAGCCCGCATCGTCACCTCCCGCCTCGAGGTGTTCGACGAGATCGGTCTACCCCGGGAGAACCAGGTCGATTTCGACGACCCCGACGAGGTGGCGGCTGCGCTCGAGTTGCCCGCCCCCACCCGACTCGCCCACGAGCCGCTCCCCTGGCAGGAGGTGGCGCGGCGGACGGTGGAGGTCCTGCGGGGCACCACGATCGGGTGAGGCCCAGGTCAGCCCCCGGAGATCCGACCGAATCGCCCCCCGTGCCAGTCGCGCACGCCGCGGCCAATGGCACGAATCCCGGCGACCGGCGGGATTCCCTGGGTGACGAGCCCGAGCATGGCCGCGGCGATCACGGCCGTCCAGCGAAGGGGCCGCAAGAGCAGCGGGACGGGGCGATGCTGGTCCAGGCAGGCGAGGAGGTTCCGGGTGTGGTAGCGGATGGACTGAACCGACTTCGACCCTCCGGTGGCGCGGGACACCTTGTGCCACACCCGCGATCCCGGCACGTAGAGGATCGAGAATCCCGCGTCGCGGGCGCGGAGCCCCCACTCGAGATCCTCCGCGTAGCAGAAGTACTCGTCGCGCAGGAGCCCGACCTTCTCGCAGCACGCCCGGGTGACCATCAGCGCGCAGCCGGTCGGTCGGTCGGTCTCCTCGACGCGGTCGTACTGCCCCGTGTCGCGCTGGCCGTGCCCGCGGTGCCGGCCCCATCCGACCAGCGGGTGGAACGAGGCGCCTGCGTACCAGAGGACGTCGGGCCGGTCGAAGAGCAGGATCTTGGAGCAGAGCATCCCCGCCTCAGGACGCGCCCGTGCGGCCTCGACCAGCGCCGACACGAATCCCGGGTCCACCTCGGTGTCGTTGTTGAGGAGCACGACGAGGTCTGCGCCCTGCTCGAGGGCGCGTCGGATCCCCACGTTGTTGCCCCCGGCGTATCCCAGGTTCTCGCCGGTCTGGAGGAGCTCGACGTCGGGGAAGCGCTCCCGGAGGATCTTCTCCGAGCCATCGGTGGATCCGTTGTCCACGACGAGGACGCGCAATCCCGGATGGTCGATGCGCAGGCACGACGCCACGCAGGCCACCGTGTCCTGCCAGCCGTTCCAGCTGAGCACCACGACGGTCACATTCGGTGGGGGCGAGCTCGACATGGGAGGTGGAGGATCCCGCCTACAGGAACATGTCCTTCAGCACGTAGTGGGTCCGGGCCGAGTACCGAGAATACCCCCCCCGCAGGAGTTCACCCAGGGAGGCGGCGATCCGGGCGGGGCGCGACCGGTTCCGGGAGATCGCAAAGCGCAATTCCTGATGGGCGACCTTTCCGTCGACGAGCCGCAGGATGGAGGGATCCCGGAGCGCCTCGCGCCGACCGCGCAGCCGGTCGCTCGCCAGCCGGAAGCGCTCGACCTCCAGGGCGAACTGGTCGGGTCCAACCTCCCGCGCGTGCCGGAGCATCTCCAGCGGGGAGGCTCGGGCGGCGCCGAGTTGCTGGGCCCCGTGCTGCCGGTAGCGAACGGCGGGCTCGGCGACCAGGCCGAGCGGGGAGACCGCCGCGACTAGCACGGCGATCCAGGCATCATGGACCCAGGCGGGCGGCACCGGAAGCACGAGTGGCCGGTGCTCGGCGCGAAAGGTCATGGTCGCGCCGGTCACGATCCACCGGCGGAGCAGGGCCTCGAAGGCCCGGTCGGCGCGCACGAGCCGGCGCAGCCTGGGCCCAAAGCCGACCGCATCCCAGAGGCGATGGCCGAGCGGGGAGAGATCCTCCGCCACGACCTCCGCGTCGGTGAAGACCAGCCCCCGTCGCGGGTCCTCGGCGAAGGCGTCCAGCGTCCGGGCGATCTTCTGCGGCATCCAGACGTCGTCCTGGTCGCAGGTGGCGATGAGATCGCCTGCGCAGAGGCCGATGGCTTTTTCGAAATTCCTGGTCGAGCCCAAGGTCGCGTCGTTCACGAAGATCCGGACGGGAAACGGGGCCCGCCGTGCGAACGCCTCCAGGACGGCCACCGTGCCGTCGCGCGAGTGGTCGTCGCAGGCCACGAGCTCGTCCGGGAGGCGGGACTGCGCCGCCAGGCTCTCGAGCTGGGCCTCGAGAAAGCGGGCGCCGTCGAAGGTGCAGAGCGCAACCGAGACGCGCGGGGAGGTGGGGGGCGGCGCGGGGGGGGCGGTCATGCGACACCGTTCAGACGGCCCGGGTGGCCGCGTCCGCAGTGCGGACGCCGTTCCCGTTGACCTCCACCACCTGGTCGCACCCGCGCAAGGTGCTCAGGCGGTGCGCCACGATTAGCAAGGTGAGGTCGCGTCCAAGACCTTCGATGGCCGTCATCACAGCTTCTTCGGTCTCCCCGTCCAGGGCACTCGTCGCCTCGTCGAAGATGATCACGCTGGCCTGCTTGTAAAGTGCTCGCGCGATGCCGATGCGCTGCCGCTGGCCCCCGGAGAGACGAACGCCACGCTCCCCGACTCGGGTGGCATAGCCGTTCGGAAGGGTCGCGACCAGATCGGCGATCTGTGCCTGCCGGGCGGCGGAGGCGACCCGTTCCATGTCGATCCGGTTCGCCGGAACGCCAAAGGCGACGTTTTCGGCGATGGAACTGTCGGCAAGGAAGATGCTCTGGGGGACATGCGCGATCCGCACCTGCCAAGCTCGCCGATTCGCTTCAGTGACGGGTAGACCATCCACGAGAAGGCGCCCCTCGGTCGGCTCCAGAAGGGCCATCACGATGTCGAGCAGAGTGCTCTTACCTCCACCGGTGGTGCCCTTGAACCCGATGCGGGAACCCTTCGGGATGCGAAGGTTCACGTGGCGGAGTACCCAGGGGCCATCCGCGAAATAGCGGAACCCCACGTCGACTAGGTCGATGCTGCGCTCGAACGGAATGGGGGCCGGGTTCGGCCTTCCAGCGTGTTCCGGGAGCGGCTGGTCGAGAAGCCGGAGCGTGTCGCGGAGCGTCGGGTCGTTGGCCCGGAGCATCGACCAGGAGAGGTAGCCCGCCTGAAGGGCGGGGAGCAGGGCCTGGGCGCCCAGGGCCAGCGCCCCGAGCACCGGGATCGAGGTGGCGAGCCCCCCGGAATTCCGCGAGAGGTTGAGCGCTAGGCCGGCGATCAGCACCATGCCCAGCGCCTCGATGCCGAACCGCGGGCTGTTGCTCACGAACGTGATGCTGGCCTGCGCCTTCCGGGAGAGGGTATCCGCCCGGCGGTAGGTCTCGGTGTAAGAGTCCTGTGCACCGTCGATGAGGACGTCCCGGATCCCCCCGAGCCCCTCCTGCAGGCACTTGACGACCTCCGTCTGTTGGCGGGCGACTTCCTCTCCGCTCCTGGCGAGGCGCCGGCGAACGAGGAGTGTGATGACCCCGTAGAAGGTTCCGAACCCACCAAGCGCGGCCAGGGCAGTGGCCGGTTCGATCGCGACTAGCGTGGCGACGATCGTGGTCACCACCAGGGCCGAGCCGAACATCGTGACCAGCGGCATGAGGGTGCCGAGGATGACCGAAGCCGCCTTGCTGACGATTCCGCCGATGACCTCGCTGCTGTTGCGGGCCACGTGGACAGCATAGGGCTGGTGGAGCGTGCGGTGGTAGATGTCGATGCTGATGTCGGCGCCCGCGGCGAAGGATGCCCGGGTGGTGGCCCACAGCACGACCAGGCGCATCACGCCTGCAGCGAGGGCCCCGGCCGCGAAGATCAGGGTGAGCGGCAGGAGAAGTTGCTCGGGCGACGTGATGCCGATGGCCCGGATGAAGGGCTGCGCGGCAGGCTCGGAATAGAGTCGTCCGGGAGATGCGAGGGCCGAGAGGAAGGGCACAACGGCACCTATGGTGAACATCTCCGAGAACGAGGAGAGCACCATCAGGACGAGAACGAGGAAGAACTGGCGCCGGCGGCGGACCGTTAGGTGACGCCAGAGCCGGAGGACATTGTTCGGTTCGCTGGGTCGCATCGGGAGGCGGGGTGGCCGATCGGGCGGACCGCCTCACCGGCTCGAGCACTTGAGACTGTACCACGA
>DAIEMM010000321.1 GCA_027349605.1 Anaeromyxobacteraceae bacterium | reverse complement strand
TCGTGGGCGTGGCCGCGGCGGCGCCGGCCACCGACCTCGGCAGGCTCCTCGAGCTGGACATGGGAACCCGGCTCGGGACCGTGCTGGCCGCCGAGGCGCTCTGGTCGTGGTCGAGGGTCTTCGATGCCTCCCTCGCCGAGGTGCTCCATCCGGACGCGATCCCGGTCGTCGAGCGGGTGGCCCGGGACTGCATCCGCAACGGCGTGGAGGGGGTGACGGCCTTCTCCGACGCGCTCCCGCTCCGCGACGGTTTCCTCACCGTGAGGATGACGGCGGCGGAGCCCTGGGCCGGCATCATGAGGGACAACTCCCCGGGCGCGACCTCCATCGCCGCGCCGGTCTTCCTCTCCCAGGGGACGAGCGACCCGGTGGTGAGCCCGCGGATCACCGCGGTGTACGGCGGCGTCCTCTGCGCCCAGGGGACCGCCGTGCGCTACCTGTCCGTGCCCGACGAGGGGCACATCCGGGTGGCGTTCCACACGGCCGGGCAGGCGGTGGAGTGGATGGGCGGGCGCTTCGCGGGGAAGCCGCCGCCGGACGATTGCGTGAGGGGGAAGTAGGGCCGCCCGGAGTCGAACCGGGACGCTGCTCTCGCAGCAGGGGATTTTAAGTCCCCCGCGTCTGCCAGTTCCGCCACGGCCCCAGGACGCCCGTCACCGCACGAACCTCGCCTCGAAGTGCTTGCGCAGCCGTGGGTTCTTCCGGAGCAACCCCAGCGCCAGCTCGGCGTGGCCCGGCACGTACCCGTTGCCGATGAGGAGCGTCGCTTCCTTGCCCACCCCCTCGGCTCCCAGCGCCGCGGCGGTGAAGTTGGTCGCCATCGAGAAGAAGATCACCGTCCCGCCGTCGCGCACCAGCAGCAGCGTGGACAGCTCCGTCCCGGGGACGTTGGCGCAGTTCACCACCAGGTCGAAGAGGCCGCCGGCCGACTCGACCCGCTGGAGCGCCTCGAGGCCCCGGGTGGCGTCGAGCGGCAGGGTCCGGTGGACGACGCCGACCGCCAGCAGGCTGGCCAGCGCCTTCTCCGACAGATCGGCCGCCACCACCTCGCCCGAGCCGGCGAGGGTCTCCATGGCCTGGGCGCAGAACAGCGCGCCCGACTTCCCCGCCCCGATGACGAGGACGCGTGCGCCCGTCGGGGCGTGGCGGGCCACCAGCGCCGGCGCGCCGCAGACGTCGAGCGCGGCCAGCGCCAGCGCGTCGGGCATGTCGCCGGGGAGCCGGGCCCAGAGGCCGGTGGCGAAGAGGACCGCGCTCCCGCGCACGTCGATGCGCTCCACCTCCGGGTGGACGGCCAGGACCTCGTCGATGCGAAGGGGGGTGAGGGTGAGCGAGACCAGCGTGGCGATGCGGTCGCCCACGGCGAGGTCCTCGGCCGCCGGGTGACGCGGGCCGATCTCCCGGACCCGCCCGATGAGCATGCCGCCCGAGCCGGTGACCGGGTTGTGCATCTTGCCCCGCTCCCGGACGATGCCCGCCACCTCCGCGCCGATGCGGGCCGCGTCCCCGCCCACGGCGTCCGAGATCTGCTTGAAGCTCGCCGAGTCGATGTTGAGGGCGTCCACGTCGATGGCGAGCTCGTCGTCCCCGGGCGGCAGGTCGGGGTCGAGCCGGTGGGCCCGCTGGGGGAGCACGCCGGCGGGGGAAACCACGCGCCTCAGTCCGTAGGGGTCCACGATGGACCGACACTACCAGTCCGAAGGAATTTTCGGGCGGTGATCGGGGGGGGGATTCCGGTTAGCATCCGGGCCTCATGCGCTACCGCGTCTCCATGACGGAGCCCCATTCCCACCTCTTCGAGGTGGAGGCGGTCCTCGACGCGCCCGGACCCTCGCCGGTCCTGGCCCTCCCGGTGTGGACGCCCGGGAGCTACCTCGTCCGCGAGTTCGCCCGGCATCTGGAGGGGATCGAGGCCGACGACGGCGCCGGCACGAGGCTGCCCGTGGTGCGGCTCGACAAGCACCGCTTCCGGGTGGACGCCGGCGGCGCGGCCCAGGTCCGGGTCCGCTACCGGGTGTACGCCAACGATCCCACCGTGCGCACCTCCCACCTCGACGGGACCCACGGGTACTGGAATGGGGCGAACCTGTTCCTGTACGCCGAGGGGAGGGTGGACGAGCCGGTCGAGCTCACCGTGGCCCCGCCCCCGGGCTGGCGTGTCTCCACCGCCATGGACGGCGGCCCGCTCCGCTTCACCGCGCGTGACTACCACGAGCTGTGCGACTCGCCCGTGGAGGTGGGGACCCACGCGCTCGCCACCTTCGAGGCGCTGGGCAAGCGGCACGAGATGGCCATCGCCGGCCGCGGCCACCTGGACGTGGCCCGCTTCGCCACGGATCTGAAGCGCATCGTCGAGCACCTGGCCGGGCAGATGGGCGGCCTCCCCTACGAGCGCTACCTCTTCATCGTGCACCTCTCCGACCGCCGCCGCGGCGGCCTGGAGCACGAGCGGAGCACCACCCTCGACGTGGGGCGCACCGCCTTCTTCCCCCGGGAGGCCTACGAGGAGACCCTGGCGCTCGCCGCCCACGAGTTCCTGCACCTCTGGAACGTGAAGCGGCTCCGGCCGGCGGCGCTCCTCCCCTACGACTACGGCCGCGAGCAGTACACGCGCCTCCTCTGGTGGTTCGAGGGGGTCACGAGCTACTTCGACCGGCTGACGCTGGTTCGCACCGGCCTCTCCGACGCGCGTGGGTACCTGAAGCACCTGGGCGAGCAGTGGACGGCGCTCGGACGCCAGCCCGGCGCGGCCAAGATGAGCCTGGAGGAGGCGAGCCTCACCGCCTGGGTGAAGTACTACCGGCCCGACGAGAACGGCCCGAACAGCTCGATCTCCTACTACCTGAAGGGCGAGCTCGTCGCCCTGTGCCTCGACCTGGCCCTGCGGCGCTCCGGCGGGTCGCTCGACGGCCTGCTCCGCACCCTTCACGAGCGGTACGCGGCGGCCGGGCTTCCCGAGGACGGGGTCGAACGGGCCGTCGCGGAGGTGCTGGGATCCGATGCGGCACGGCTGTTCTTCGACCGGTTCGTCCGGGGCACGGCGCCGGTCGAGGCCGGTCTCGAGGAGGTGGGGCTGCGGATGGAACGGCGGACCGCCCTGTCGCTCGACGACAAGGGGGGGACCCCGCCGCGCCGCAACGGCGAGGACCTGCGCTGGGGCTGGCTCGGAGCGGAGCTCCCCCCGGGGGCGAAGCTCACCGTGCGGACGGTGCGGGAGGGGAGCCCGGCCTGGAAGGCGGGGCTCTACGCCGAGGACGAGATCCTGGCCGAGTCGGGCTTCCGGGTGGACCGGGCCGCACTGTGGGACCGGATGCGGCAGGTGGGGCCGGGCGGGGTGCTGAAGCTCACCGTGTTCCGGCGCGACGAGCTCGTCGAGGTCGAGGTGGCGCTGGGCCAGCCACCGGCCGAGGTGGCCTGGCTCGAGCCCGTGGACGACCCCTCGCCGGCGCAGCAGGCGGCCTTCCGCGCCTGGACCGGTGCGGCGCTCCCGTGACCGGAAGGCTATAAGGGAGCCCCATGTTCGACATCCAGACCCACGCCGCGCGGCGCGCCGCCGTCCAGGCCGCCATGCGGCGCGAGGGCGGGGGCGCCATGCTGCTGCCCGCCGCCGACGAGAAGACCCGCAACGCCGACAACCACCACC
>DAIEMM010000323.1 GCA_027349605.1 Anaeromyxobacteraceae bacterium | reverse complement strand
ATCTGCCGGCTGCTGGTCGCGGTCCGGACCAACGAGGCTCGCGTGCCGTTCCTCGGCTACAGCACGCGACAGGCGAAGTTCATGGCCTTCGTGCTCGCCGCCAACCTGGCGGCCTTCTCCGGAGCGCTCTACCCCATGCTTCGAGGTTTCGTCTCTCCCGAGTTGATGTACTTCCACGTATCGGGCGATTCGGTGGTCACCGTGATCATCGGAGGGCTGGGGACGCTCATCGGTCCCATCTACGGGAGCATCATCGTCACCGCGCTGAAGTCGGTCCTGGGGACCTACACGGAGCACTACCCCATCATCATCGGTAGCCTCTTCATGCTGGCGGTCGTGGCCTTCCCCCGAGGGCTGGTCGGGGGAATCGAGACGCTGCTGGCGCGCCGTCGCGGAGGCGTCCGGTGATCGCCGGCGTCCCCATCCTCGAGGTGCGAGACCTCTCCGTGAAGTTCGGGGCGCTGCTGGCCGTCGATGACGTGAGCCTCTCGGTACGGCGGGGCGCGATCACGTCGGTGATCGGCCCGAACGGAGCCGGCAAGAGCACGCTGTTCAACCTGGTGAGCGGAGCCGTGCCTCCCCGCAGCGGCAAGGTACTCTTCGACGGGCACGACGTGACCGGTGCGCGGCCCGAGCAGCTGGTGCGCATGGGACTCTCGCGGTCGTTCCAGATCACGAACGTCTTTCCCGAGCTGACGGTCCGGGAGAACCTGAGATTGGCGGCGCAGGTGCTGGAGCCCAGGTCGAGGGCCTTCCTCCCGACCAGCGCCTCGCTCGTGACCCAGGCGCGTGTCGAGGAGCTGTTGCGCTCCTTCCACCTCTCGGACCGGGAGGACGAGCTGGCGGGTGTTCTCTCGCACGGCGAGCAGCGCCGGCTCGAGATCGCCGTGGCGGCGGCCTGCCGGCCCAAGCTGCTTCTGCTCGACGAGCCGACGCAGGGGATGTCCCAGTCCGACACGCAGGACACGGCGACGCTGATCCGCGAGATAGGGAAGGCGGTCACCATCCTCCTCATCGAGCACGACATCGATCTCGTGATGGAGCTCTCGCAGCACGTCGTGGTGCTGCACCAGGGGAAGAAGCTGGCGGAGGGCACTCCCGCGGAGGTCAGGGGGAATCCGGCGGTGGAGGCCGCCTACTTCGGGAAGGGTCATGCTGCGAATTGAGTCCCTCCACGCCCACTACGGGCTGAGCCACGTCCTGCAAGGGGTCGATCTCGCGGTCGGTCCGAACGAGGTCGTGGGTCTCTTTGGCCGCAACGGGGTGGGGAAGACCACGGTGCTGAAGACCGTGGCCGGCTGGGTGACGCCGACCTCGGGGTCGATCCGGCTCGACGGCACCGAGATCGGCGGCAAGCCGTCCGACGTGATCTGCCGCCAGGGACTGGGGCTGGTACCGGAGGACCGCCGCATCTTCCCGGGCTTCTCGGTGGAGGAGAACCTGAAGCTGGGGTTCCTGCAGTGTCCCCGGCGTCCGCGGGCACAGTCGAAGATCGCGCTGCAGCGCGCCTACGACCTCTTCCCGCGCCTTTGGGAGCGACGGCGTCAGGAGGGCGTCACCCTCTCCGGCGGGGAGCAGCAGATGCTCGCGATCGCGCGGGTGCTGGTGGGAGCTCCTCGGCTCCTGCTCATCGACGAGCCCACCGAGGGGCTGGCGCCCTTCGTGGTGGACGAGCTCTTCGAGATCATCCTCCGCCTCCAGAGGGAGGGCATCCCCATCCTCCTCGTCGAGCAGAAGGTGTTCCGGGCGCTCGATGTCTGCAGTCGCTTCTACGCGCTGGAGCGCGGCCGGGTGGTCACGCGCGGCGACGCCACGAACGCCGCGGACCGCGACACCCTGCGCCGGGCCATCGCGATCTAGCAGTGGCGCCCTGGGCCCGATCGCTCCTGGCCGCCGCCCCCGTGGCGGTGGTGTTCGCCCTCATCGGGTCGCGCCGCGTCGCCGCGTGGATCGCGGCCGTGGCCGGCGCTCTCATGGCCTTGGCGCTCGCCGTGACGGTCTGGGAACTGCCGTGGCCGGCGGCGCTGACGGCGGCCGGTTACGGGATCGCCACGGGGATCTTCCCCATCCTCTACGTCATCTTCGGATCCCTGCTCCTCTACCACCTGACCGCAGTGACGGGCTGGGCAGGCCAGCTTCGCGACAGCCTCGTGAACGTGGCCCGGGACCGGCACCTCCTGCTCCTCATCGTCGGCTTCGGCTTCGCCGCCTTTCTCGACAGCACGGCGGGCTTCCTCACGCCGGTCACCGTGGCGACGGTCCTGCTCACCGGCCTGGGGGTTCCCCCGTTCGAGGCGGCGGCCTACACGCTCGTCGCGGCTTCCATGCCGCCCGTCTTCGGGGGGATGGGAATCCCGGTGCTGGTGGCGGCGGATGTGGCGCGTGTCCCCCTCGAGCCGTTCGCCCGCGTCCAGGCAGCGGTCGCGGCGGTGGTCTTCGCGGGCTTCCCCACCTACCTGACCCTGGCCTTCGGCGGGCGGGGGGCGTTGCGGCGGCTGTGGCCGGAGTCGCTGGCGGCCGGGCTCGCCTACTCGGCGGCGCTGTGGTGGACGGTGACGCGCGTGAGCCTCTACCCGGCGGCCATGGCAGGCTCGCTGGCGGCGCTCCTCGCGATCGGCGCCGTCCAGCTGCTGCGTTCGAGAGGACGGCGGCCTGGCGGGCTGGTGCTCTGGAGAGCCGCCGCGCCGTGGTGGCCGTACTGGGTTCTGATGGGTGCGGTCACGGTCTGGTCGGTGCCGGTCGTCTCCCGCGTGCTCGGCAGGTTCACCTTCGCCGTGCCCCTGGCCGGGCTCCCGGGTCTCACGTGGCGGGCGGAGATCGTGGCCTCACCGGGCACGGCGATCCTCGCGGCCTCGATGGGCGTGGCCCTCGGCAGCCGGGCGACCAGGCCGCAGATCAGGCAGGCCTTGAGGCTCACCACGACGCAGGTGCGCTACCCGATGGTCACCATGCTCTCCATGCTGGCGCTCGCACAGGTCATGAGCGCGAGCGGCATGACGCGGTCGGTGGGCCAGTCTCTGGCCGGCGCCGGCGCTGCCTTTCCCTTCCTGGGCCCGCTCCTGTCGTGGCTGGGCGCGGCCATCGCGGGGAGCAACACCGCGTCGAATGCCCTGCTGGGCCGGCTGCAGGCAGTGACCGCGAGCCAGCTCGGCCTCGACCCGATCACCGCGCTGTCGTTCGCCGGCGCAGGGGCGGCGCTCGGGAAGATGGCGTCGCCCCAGGTCGTCGCGGCGGCGGCCGCCGCGGGCGGAATCGCCGGAAGCGAGGGAAGGCTCCTGCGCGTGGGCATCCGTCACGGGCTCCTGTGGGCCGCGGTGGTGGGGGCGGCCGCCATGCTGGTGGCGCGAGTTCCCAGATAGGGCCTGGGTCGCGGCCATGGCGCCTTCCGGGAGGGGCCTTCAGGGGTAGAGGCCGCTCCAGAAGGCACACCGGTGCCCGGCGTGCGCATCGTAGGGAGCGACGTTCCCCGGGGTGAAGCGCATGACCTGCGTCCCGCCCTTCACGTACCGTGGCCAGGCCGGCAGGCCCGCCGGTGCGGGCGCGCCGGTGGCGGCGAAGCTCGCCCAGTAGGCGACCAGCTGGTCGGCCATGGCCTGGGAGGCGGGCGCCAGGTCCGGCCCGTCGATCGCCGCGGTGTTCGAGAGGTTCGGGAAGAGGTAGTTGAGCTCCGACGAGTGGACGGCGCCCAGCTCGAAGCCGGGGTCCATCCCCTTCGCGATGCCCACGCCCAGGACCGGAGCCTGCGGATCGGCGAACTCCCACTGGTAGATGGCCGGCACCCGGTCCAGGAAGGCGTCGGAGGTCTTCAGATAGAGGCAGTCGTTGATGCCGACCGCCTCCTGGTGGTCGGAGAGCATCGAGCCGAGTCCGGCCCCGTCCATGCCCCCGGCGATGCGGTACTCCTTCACGATCGCGTCGTACCGGGTCTGCGCGGGATGGGTGGGGTCGGGCGCGTCCGCACCGTAGTAGGTCGGCAGCCAGTCCCGCCTCACCCCGGCCTCGCTGTAGTCCGAGAGGAACGGCGCGAAGAGCTTCGCGTAGGCGACGTAGAGCCGGAGCTCGTCCCGCGTGCCTCCCATGAGCAGCGGCACCCGCACGACGGCGCCGGTCCTCGCCGCGTCGGTCCCCTGGGCGGGCACGCTGCCGTTCTCCACCACGGGCCCCAGCGCCATGATGCCCACGCTATGCCGGTCCTGGGCGGCGAGCAGCTTCTCCACCGGGGTGGCGCGGAGGCACGCGACCACGTCCGGCGCGCCGCCGCACCCCACCTCGACGGCCACCTTCTTCCACATGGGGGGACTGGCCGGGTCGCCGTCGTCGACGGAGCGGGCCAGCGTGGGCATCGGCTGGAGGCAACCGGCGCTCAGGACGATGGCCTTGTGGAACAGCCCCTGCACGCGCCCCGGGCTGATGAGGTGCATGCAGACCGAGCCACCGCCTGCCGACTCACCCGCCACGGTGACGTTCTCCGGGTCTCCTCCGAAGGCCGCGATGTTCCGCTGCACCCAGCGGAGCGCGTACCGCTGGTCCTCGAGCCCCAGGTCGCCGTTGAAGTCGGCGTCGATGCCCCGGATGGCCATGAAGCCGAGGACGCCCAGCCGGTAGTTCACCGAGACCACGACCAGCCGTCCCTGCGCGGCGAGCTTGTCGAGCCGGTAGAGGCTCCCGGCTCCCCCGACGAAGGCCCCACCGGGGATCCAGACCAGCACCGGAAGCTTCGCCCCCGGCGCGATGCCGGGGGGGGTGCTGACGTTGAGGTTGAGGCAGTCCTCGGTGGTGCTTCGCTCGGTCAGCTCGAAGCGCCGCGTCTGCGGACACGCGTTGCCGAAGGGCGCCGCGTCGCGAACGCCCGGCCAGGGAGCGGCGGGCTGCGGCAGGGCCCAGCGGAGGTCGCCCACCGGGGGTGCGGCGTAGGGTATCCCCCGGAACTCGAGCGCCCCGTGGCGCTCGACCCCCTGGACGGTCCCCAGGTCGGTCTGGACGACGGGCCTCGAAAGCGAGGTCCCGGTCGCGCAGGCGGTGGCGAGGAGCGGCAGGGCCAGCCAGGCCGGAAGGATCCCGGACCGCGAGAGGCGCGTCGATGTCTTCACGAGGGAAGTATGGGTGCCTTCCCCCGCGGACGGCAAGCGGCTAGAAAAGTCCGGCGCCCCGCGCGGAGCCGCCATGCCCCTCGACCCCGAATTCGTCGCCGACTCACCCTACGGACCCGGTGGACTGCTCCTCGACGAGATCCTCGAGGTGGACCGCGAGCGCGGCCTGGTGGTGGCGAGGATGGCCACCTCGGGCGACCTGCCGCTCACCCGGGAGCAGCGAACCGACCCCGTCCGTCATCCTCCCCACCTGAACGGCGGGCTCCTCGTCCACATGACCGGGATGCTCGGCTTCGTTCACGCCTGGTACGTTCTCGACCTGCGCCACCGCGACGGGTGGATCGGATACGGAGCCCGGATCCACTCGGCCCGCTTCCACGGCCTGGCGCGGCCGGGGGCTCCGCTCGTCCTGCGCGGGTGGACCACCCGGCTGCGCCGCGGAGCCGGGCGGATCCTGGCCCGCTACACCTTCGAGTTCCACCAGGAGGGGACCCTGGTCTACGAGGGCGACCAGAGCGCGATGTGGCTGCGAACGGGCTAGTGCCCCCGCGGCACTACAGGTGCTCGTCCTCGATGGAGAGGGCTCCCTCCGCCCCGTCCACGACCTCCTGCGAGAGACCCGTGGCCCGGACCAGGACGTGGTCGGCGTAGAACCGGGCCGTGGCGATCTTGGCCCGCAGGAAGCCGTCCCCACGTCCGGCCGCGACGTGCCGGTGAGCGGCCAGCGCGGACCGCGCCATCTGCCAGCCGCCCGCGACGGTCCCGAACAGCATCAGGAACGGCACGGCGCCCACCGAGGCGCGCCGGACGTCCTTCCCGTAGGTCGAGAGGACGAACCCCACCGCCGCCTCGAGCGCGGCGATCCCGTCGCGGAGCCTCGCGGCGATGGCCGAGAGGTCGGGGGAGCCCTCGGCCGCGAGTTGCGCCTCCACCTGCCTCATCTCGGAGACGACGCGCCCGATGGCCGCCCCACCGTCCCGGGCGACCTTCCGGCCCATCAGGTCGGCGGCCTGGATGCCGGTCGTCCCCTCGTAGATGGTGGTGATGCGGGCGTCCCGGAAGATCTGCGCCGCGCCGGTCTCCTCGATGTACCCCATCCCGCCGTGGACCTGGATCCCCAGCGAGGCGACGTCGATCGAGAGCTCGGTGCTCCAGCCCTTCACGATGGGGATCATGAGATCGACGAAGGCCTGGCTCGTGGCGCGCCGGTCGGCGTCGGGGTGGCAGCGGGCGGTGTCCATCGCGGCGGCGGCCACGGCGGCCACGGCGCGAGCCGCCTCGGTCTGGGACTTCATGAGCATGAGCATGCGGCGCACGTCGGGGTGCCGGACGATGGCCACGCCCTCGCGGCTCTTCGAGCCCAGCTCGCTGCCCTGCACGCGCTCCCGCGCGTACCAGAGCGCCTGCTGGTAGGCGAGCTCGCACAGGCCGATGCCCTGCAGGCCGACCGCGTACCGTGCGGCGTTCATCATGATGAACATGTACTCGATGCCCCGGTTCTCCTGGCCGACGAGCCAGCCGACCGCACCTCCCCTGTCGCCGAACGCGAGCACGGCCGTCGGGCTGGCGTGGATCCCGAGCTTGTGCTCCAGCGACACGCAGCGGACGTCGTTGCGCTCCCCGAGGCTTCCGTCCGCCCGGACGAGGAACTTCGGCACCACGAAGAGCGAGATCCCCTTCACTCCCGGGGGTGCGTCGGGCGTCCGAGCCAGGACGAGGTGGACGATGTTCCCGGCCAGGTCGTGCTCACCGTAGGTGATGAAGATCTTCTGGCCCTCGAGCAGGTAGGTGCCGTCGCCCTTGGGGACCGCGCGCGTGCGCACGGCGGCGAGGTCGGAACCGGCCTGCGGCTCGGTGAGGACCATCGTGCCGGCCCACTCGCCGCTCACCAGCTTGGGCAGGTACACGGCCTTCTGCTCGGCGGAGCCCGAGAGCTCGAGGGCCTCGATGGCGCCGTGGGTGAGCATCGGGCAGAGGGTGAAGGAGACGTTGGCCCCGTTCCAGATCTCCTCCACCAGCGCGGACACCAGCCGCGGCGCGCCCTGGCCGCCGTGCTCGGCATCGCAGGAGAGCGCGTTCCAGCCGGACTCGATGAACCCCGCGTAGGCCTCCCGCCAGCCGGTGGCCGTGTGGACCTCGCCGTCGTGCCAGCGCGCCCCCTCGCGATCTCCCACCGGGTTGAGCGGCGAGAGCACGCTGGAGGCGAACTTGCCGGCCTCGACGAGGATGGCGTCGGCCACCTCGGGGGTCACGTCGCCGCAGCCGGGCAGCTGGTTGACCTCCTCCAGCGGGGCGATCTCCCGCAGGATGAAGCGCATGTCGCGGAGCGGGGCGGTGTAATCCTTCATTTCGTCCTCCTGCAGGGGGAAGCGGCTCGGGAAAGATCGCCCGACAGGCTACACGGTTCTCGGGCACCGGCGGTGCACTTCGGATCGGGCCGTCCCAGGCCGCCACCGCACGCCGGGGATGCCCGCGACCCGGAAAAAGTGTATGGAGTCGCCCTATGAAGACACTCACCGAGCTCAGCGGGTCCCTGGTTCGAACGGCGGCAGCGGCGGTCGCCGAGGCGCGACGCTCCCTCCCCCGGGAGGAGACTCCGGTGACGCCCGCGGTCGTCGTGGCCCCGCCGCCGGAGGCCGAGGCGAGCCCCGCTTCTCCCGAGGCCGTGGCGGAGGCCGAGCCCGTGACCGAGGCGTCCCCGCCTGCCGAGGTCGCACCGGCAGCCCCGGCCCCCAAGCTGGATCCGGACGCCGAGAGCGAGACCGTGAAGGCCATCCTCGACGACGCCGTCGCGAAGGCCACCGGATGCTCCGGCGACCGGCTGGTGATGCTCCGCGCCGCGGTCAAGGCCGTTGGACGTCGCACGGGCGACGTCCGCCTGGTCCGCGTCTTCGGTGTCGAGGAGCAGCTCCGCGGCGCCCAGGTGATCGGGGAGCGGCAGTACATCGTGGACTTCCTGCCCACCAACATGAAGCAGGTCGCCGACGCCCACCGGAGCGAGAAGGGCCGGGGCAAGGGCGGTGGTGGACGCGGCGGTGGGGGAGGCGGAGGCGACCGTGGCGCGAAGGGCGCCTCGACCGGCGGATTCTCCATGGACTCGCTCAAGGACGATCGCAAGAACGACCGCGGCGGGCGCTCGGGCGGAGGCCCGCGCAAGCCGGGTGGTCCGGGCAGGCCTACCGGGGGCCCGC
>DAIEMM010000260.1 GCA_027349605.1 Anaeromyxobacteraceae bacterium | reverse complement strand
GCCGACGCGTCGAAGTCCTTGAACTCGGGTTGCATGAAGGCGCGGGTGATCTCGCGGGCCCGGTCGGCGCGGAAGTTGAAGAAGACGAGCGCGTCGCCGTCCTGGATGCGCGCCACCGGCTGCCCTCCCCCGTTCACCACCACGGTGGGCTTCACTAACTCGTCGGTCTCGCCGCTGGCGTAGGCCTGCTCCACCGCCTGGACGCCGGAGGTGGCCCGGAAACCCTCGGAGCGGACCATGGCGTCGAAGGCCTCCTTCACCCGGTCCCAGCGCTTGTCCCGGTCCATGGCGAAGAACCGCCCCATGACCGTGGCCACGTTCCCGTAGCCCTTCTCCTTCATGCGGTTCTCGAGCGCCCGCACGTAGCCGAGCCCGCTCCTGGGCGGGGTGTCGCGCCCGTCGAGGAAGGCATGGACGTACGCCTTCGCCACCCCCTCCCGCCGGGCCAGCTCGAGGAGCGCGTGCAGGTGCTCCTCCTGGCTGTGCACGCCGCCGTCGGAGACGAGCCCCATGAAGTGGACCGCGCCCCCGGCCGCCTTGGCCCTGCGCACCGCCTCGAGCAGGGCGGGGATCTGGAAGAAGGAGCCGTCCTCGATGGAGCGGTTGATGCGCACCAGGTCCTGGTAGACGATCCGGCCGGCGCCCAGGTTGGTGTGCCCCACCTCCGAGTTGCCCATCTGCCCCTCGGGCAGTCCGACGGCGAGACCCGAGGTCCGCAGCGCGGTCGACGGGTATTCGCGCACCAGCGCGTCCATGTTGGGGGTGCCGGCGATGGCGATGGCGTTGGCTTCGCGCTCGACGCGGATTCCCCAGCCGTCGAGGACGACGAGGAGGACGGGCTTCACCTTGGACAATTGGACCTCGCACGGCGCGGCGGGCGCGCCCGGGATGGAGGGGAGAGCCTAGGCGACGCTCCCCGGGTTCTCAAGAGAACTCGCGGGTCTCCTTGCCAGGACCGGGCCAAGCGGCGGCAGGACGGATCGGTTTCACTTGTGGTACGGCTCCCCGCGCAGGATGGTGAAGGCCCGGTACACCTGCTCGACGAGCACCAGCCGCGCCAGCCGGTGGGCGAGGGTCAGGCGGGAGAGGCAGAGGGTCTCGGCGGCCCGGGCGCGGACGGCGTCGCCGTGCCCGTCGGATCCGCCGACGACGAGCGTCACGTCCTTCGCGCCCTCCACCCAGGCGCCCACCCGGCGGGCGAAGTCGAGGCTCGTGCCCTCCTTGCCCCGCTCGTCGAGCAGCACGACCCGCTCGCCGTCCTCGATGCGGTCGAGGAGCGAGGCCGCCTCCTCGTCCCGGGCCCGGGGCGTCCCGGCGGCCTTGCGCGCCTCGGGGACCTCCTCGACGGAGAACTTCACGTAGCGGTAGATGCGCCTCGCGTACTCCTCCACGGCCGGGGCGTAGAGCCCGGACCGGTCCTTGCCGACGGAGAGGAGGCGGATCCGCACCCCGGCAGTCTAGCGCGTCGCCGGCTGCCCATCGGGGCGGACCCGGGCGGACCCACCCTGCCGGACCACGGCCTCGGCCAGGACCGCGTAGGGCTGGGCGCCCACCACCCGCTCCTCCCCGACGTCGAAGGTGGGGATGCCGGTCACGCCCGCGCGCGCCGCCTCGCGCCCCATGGCAGCGACCCGCTCCAGGATCCCCGGCTCGCGGCTGCCCTGGAGCACGGCCTGGCCCTCCAGCCCGGCGGCGGCGGCGACCCGCGCCAGGACGGCGTCGTCCTCGAGGTCGAGCCCCTCGCGCCAGTAGGCGTCCATGAGCCCGGTGCGGACCTCGTGGAGCCTGCCCTGCCCGCGCGCCCACTCGGCCAGACCGAGCGCCTTCCGGGTGTTCGGCTTGTGCTCCGGGACCACCATCCCCGAGACGCCCTGCGCCTTCGCGAAGTCGAGGAGGTACGGGCGCATCTTCCGCACCCGCTCGGCCCCGAACATCTCCTGGAGCGGCATGCCGCCCAGGGGAATGCCCGGGTGCAGCTCGAAGCCGCGCCAGTCGAGGACGACGTCGAACTCCTCCTGCAGCCTGACCAGGCTGCCTCGCTCCGCGACGAAGCAGAAGGGTCAGACGAAGTCGGACCAGATCCGTAGCGGGATCGCCATGCGCAGGTCCCTAACCGGGCACATGATCCCCCGCATGATCACCCCCCCGAAGGTCGCAGCCCCCTCCATGGAAGCCCGCAAGCGCGTGGCGCTCGTGGCCCACGACAACAAGAAGGAGGACCTGCTCGACTGGGCCCGCTTCAACCAGGGCACCCTCTCCCGCCACGAGCTGTCCGGGACCGGGACCACCGGCAACCTCATCCACACCCGGCTCGGGCTCCCCGTGCAGCGGCTGCTCTCCGGGCCGCTCGGGGGGGACCAGCAGCTCGGCGCGCTCATCGCCGAGGGGAAGCTCGACGTGCTCATCTTCTTCTGGGATCCGCTCGAGCCGCAGCCCCACGACACCGACGTGAAGGCGCTCCTCCGGATCGCCGTGCTCTACAACATCCCCACCGCCTGCAACCGCGCCACCGCCGACTTCATCGTCTCGTCGCACCTCATGGCCGAGACCTACGGCGGGCCGCTCGCGCCCGCGACGGCGACCGAGGCCAAGCCGGTGGCCTGACGGAGCCGGTCCACCCAGGCCATCCAGAGGGCGGAGACCGTCCCTTCCACCGCCACCGTCGCGGCCACGTGGTTCCAGAGTCCGAGCCCGAGCTCCTCCGCGCCCCAGGGCACGACGGGCAGGTCGGGACGGTGGGTCAGGAAGTCGAGCACCCAGTGGCTCGGCGCCAGCGCTCCACCACCCACGCACCGCGCCGCTCCCGGGTGGCGAGCCCGAAGTGCCCGATGAACATCGCCCGCGATTCCCAATTTGCTAGTCTGCGCCGCGCTTGGACGTCTCCCTCCCCGCACTCGCCCTCCTCGTCGCTGCCTCCTTCGCGGCAGGGACCATCGACGCCATCGCCGGCGGGGGCGGGCTCATCACGCTCCCGGCTCTGCTCGCGGCCGGCCTTCCGCCCGCGCTGGCGCTCGGCACGAACAAGGGTCAGAGCGTGTTCGGCTCCGGGGCGGCCCTGCTGCGGTACGCGAGGGCCGGCCTGGTGGACGGCCGGCTGGCGCGCGTCACCTTCCCGGCCGGGCTCCTGGGTTCCTTCGCCGGCGCGGCGCTCGTGCTCCTCGTCCCCCCGGTGCTGCTGCGCCCGGTGGTCCTCGGCCTCCTCGTGGTGGTGGCCGCGGTCCTGGCCCTTCGCCCCGCCTCCCCGGTCGCGCCCCGGCCCGGCGCGCACCGGTCGCTCCTCGTGGCGGCGGCGATCGCGCTCGTCATCGGGGCCTACGACGGCTTCTTCGGCCCCGGGACGGGGACGTTCCTCATCTTCGGCTTCGTCCTCCTCTTCGGCGCCGGGATGCGCGAGGCCTCGGCCGACGCGAAGGTGGTGAACTTCGCCTCCAACCTGGCCGCGGTCGCCCTCTTCGCGTCGCGGGGGCTGGTGGCCTGGAACGTGGCGCTCCCCATGGCCGCCGGTCAGTTCGCCGGCGGACTGGCCGGAGCCCACCTCGCCGTCCGGAGCGGCGACCGGCTGGTCCGCTGGGTGGTGCTGGCCGTCGTCGTCGCACTCGTCGTGAAGCTCGGCGCCGACCTCGCGCGCGGATAGGGTCGCCGGACGCCTCGCGTCCCGGAGGGAGCCGATCGTCCCTCTTGGGGCTTCGACGACTTCCGCCTTGAAGATGGGTGGGCGATCCGCAGACGATGCCTTGCACAGGCAGTGAAGTGGGGACAGTCGAGAACGCCAGCGGGCCCGGCCCGGGAGCGTCCGTGATCCTTCCGAGAGTGGCAGTACTCGTCGTCGCGGTCTTCGCGGCCTCCTGC
>DAIEMM010000252.1 GCA_027349605.1 Anaeromyxobacteraceae bacterium | reverse complement strand
GCGCAGCCGCTCGAAGCGGCCGGAGATGAGCTCGAGCTCCTCGGCGTGGCCGTCCACCGACGGGACGAGCCCGTAGATGAAGCGCCCGATGAGCCCCGTTCCCACCACGATCCCCAGGGCGGAGGTGGTCGCGGTCGCGAGCAGGTTGTTCGACTGGAACGCGGCATGGAACGCGATGACGAGCGGGCTCATGAACCCGACGAAGACGTGGAAGTTCAGCCAGTCGCGGATGTCGCCGAGACCGGTCATGGCCCGGGTCCTCTTGCGCACCGGGTACAGGAAGTTGGAGAGCATGAAGGCGGTGGCGACGATGCCGATCCCGTGCCCCCAGTGTCCGGCCGACTTGAAGGCCTTGTGCATGGGGGACCGCAGCCGCTCGATCTCGTCCAGCCGGTAGTAGTCCCACCCCCGGGAGGCCAGGAAGGCCACGATCACCGCGCCCAGGCAGCCGTAGAGCGCCAGGGTCCGGCGCAGGCGCCTGCGCTTCCTCAGCTCCTCCTCGCTGACGTAGTCGTCCTGGCCGGTCTTGGCTCCGAGCTGCTCCCCGTGGTAACGGCGCATCTCCACGCCGGACTTCTGGAGGAACTCGTTGGGAGGATCCCCGCCGATGCTGACGATGACGTCGTCGTTGGGGATGCGCATCTCCCTGCCGCCGCTCTCCAGGCGCACCTCGGCCTCGGAGACGTACCTCACCTGCGACGGAAGGAGCATCGTGAGCCGCCCCGCCTCGGCGAGGCTCGTGAGCTTGGTACGGTTGGCCTCCCGGGCTCGCCCCAGCTCCGCGCCGCGATAGGAGAGCGTGACCGTGGCCGAACCCAGCTCGGCGATGGCGATGGCGGCCTCCAGCGCGGAGTCGCCGCCCCCCACCACGAGCACGTTCCGGCCGGCGTACTGCTCGGCGTCGGTGAATCCGTAGGTGACCTTCTGGAGCTCCTCCCCCGGGACGCCCATGCGGCGGGGCGTGCCGCGCCGTCCGATGGCGAGCACCACCTTGCGGGACGCCACGACTCCCGTCGAGGTGTGGACCTCGAAGAAACCGTCCTCCCCGCTGATGCCCTTCACCTGGACGCCCTCCTCGACCTTCACCTGGGTCTTCTCGAGGGCCTTCCCCCAGGTCTCGAGCAGCTCCTCCTTGGAGATGACGCTCTTCCCGATCTTGCCGAAGCCCGGGATGTTGGCCGGCTCCGTCATGACGATCTTCCGCCGCGGGTAGTGGTACATCGTGCCGCCCCAGGTCCCCTGCTCCAGGAGGCGGTAGCTCCGGCCGGCCTCCTTCAGCGCGCAGGCGGTGGCCAGGCCCGCCGCACCGGCTCCCACGATGACCACGTCGGCGACGTCGCCCTTGCCCCCGCCCCTGGGGAGGATGGCGTCGATCCGCCTGGCCGCGTGCAGGCCCTGGCGGATCGCGTTGCGGAGCAACCCCATCCCTGCGAGCTCGCCCACCACGTAGACGCCGGGACGGCTCGACTCGAAGGCCTCGTCCACCTCGGGGAGATCGACCCCTCGCTCGGAGGTGCCCATGACGAGCTTGATGGCCTGGACCGGGCACTCGGCCGCGCAGCGGCCGTGGCCGATGCAGTGGTCGGCGTGGACCAGGATGGCGGTGCCCCTCTTGATGCCGAGGATGTCCCCCTCCGGACACGCCTTGAGGCAGGAGAGGGAGCCGATGCAGATGTTGGTGTCGATGACGGGGTGCAGCGACCGGGGGATGTGGAGGTTCTTTTCCTCCTTCTCCTGGAGGACCGCCGCGTCGCGCGCCATCCGCCGGCGCCGCATGACGAGCTGTGAGGTTGCGATGGCGACGACCAGCAGCACGGAGATGGCTGCGATGGCGCTCGACATCAGGTCCACGCGTGAATCTCTTGGCCTTTCCGCGGCTGCCCCGGCTGGGCTCGCATCATGTCATGCGGGCCCCGATTGCCCGACGACCCATACCGTGTACCCCGAAAATGTGACGGGGGCCCCGGCTTTCGTCGGGCCCCCGCGACATTGAGCATTCTCTCATTTAGCTCTTCAGGCTGCGCGGGCACCGGCCTTCTTCGCCTTGGCGGCCTCGGCCCTCTCCTCGAGCCAGATGGTCATCGGAGCGGCGATGAACCAGGTGGAGTAGGTACCGGAGACGATGCCGATGAGCATCGCCATGGCGAAGTCGAAGATGGTGCCGACGCCGAAGACG
>DAIEMM010000249.1 GCA_027349605.1 Anaeromyxobacteraceae bacterium | reverse complement strand
C
The DNA here is from genome assembly GCA_027349605.1 of Anaeromyxobacteraceae bacterium. Lineage (GTDB taxonomy): Bacteria > Myxococcota > Myxococcia > Myxococcales > Anaeromyxobacteraceae > CAIOAK01. The sequence goes on along the minus strand of DAIEMM010000249.1, from coordinate 9,393 downwards.
TCATGCAGCTCCCGCTCGGCGTCTTCGGGGTGGCCATCGCCACCGTGGCCGGCGCGGGCGTGGCGCAGCGGGTCGCGGTGGGCGACATGGACGGGGTCCGGGAGACGCTCGGCTCGGCCATGCGGCTCGTGGCCTTCCTGAACGTGCCCGCCGCGGTGGGGCTCATCGCGCTCGCCCACCCCATCATCTCGCTCGTCTACGAGCACGGGCGGTTCGGCGCCGCGGATGCCTCGGCCACCGCCGACGCCCTGGTCTTCTACGCGGTGGGGCTGTACGGGTACTCCTCGGTGAAGGTCTTCGCCCCGGCGTTCTACGCCCTCGACGAGGCCCGCATCCCGGTGATCGGGAGCGTGGTGGGGATGACCTCCAACGTCGTGCTGGTCCTGCTGCTCCACCCCGTGCTCGGCTTCAAGGGCATCGCCCTCGGCACCGCGCTCGCCGCCACCTCCAACTTCGCCGTCCTGGCAGCCGCGTGGAAGTGGCGCCACGGAGGGCTGGGAAACGCCGGCGTCTACCGGCAGCTCGGACGGACCCTGCTGGCCTCGGCGGTCATGATCGGGGTGGTGCTGGCGGTGAAGGCGGGAATCGCCCCGCACCTCCCCACGGCAGGGCTGGCCCGGCAGGCGCCGCTGGCGCTCGTCCCCATCGCCGCCGGCGCGGTGGCCTACTTCGCGGCCTCCCGGGTCCTCGGCGTGCGGGAACTCTCCGAGGTGGCCTCGGCGCTGCGGCGGCGCAAGAGGATCTAGCTACGACCCGCCGTCCCCTCCCGGGCGCTCCTCGAGGATCTGGAGCACCATGGCGAGCGCCTTGCGCGTCTTGTCTCGCAGCTTCTCGTCGCTCTTGATCTTCTGGTACGCGCGCAGGACGCGATCCTCGTGCTGGGCGGCCAGTCCCTCCAGTTCCTGGATGCGCCGGGACTGCACGGTGGACCGGCCCTCGGCCTCGGTCCGGAAGGTCTCCGCCGCCTGGCGGAGGGAGTCCACCTCGCTGCGGAGCGCTGCCAGCTCGAGGCCCCGCGCGTCGGCGTCGTCGCGGAGCGATGCGACTTCGGCGCGGAGCGACTCCCCCTTTGCTCGGAGCCCGTCGCCCTCGGCGCGCCGGACTTCCACGTCGCTGCGCAGCTTCTCGGCCTCGGCGCGCAGGCCGTCGACGGTCGCGCCCAGGGTGGCGACCTCGTTGCGGAGGCCGGCCGCCTCGCCGAGCACCCCGTCCGTGGAGGTCCGCAGGGACGCGATCTCCGCGCGCAGCCCCTCGGCCTCGGTCCGGGCGAGCTCGACCTCGCGCTCGAGATCCTCGGTTCGTCGCTCCGCCTCCACCAGCTCCGCGCCTCGCTCGGTCGCCGACCTCTCCGCCTCGGAGAGCTTCGGGCGGATCGCGGCCAGCTCTGCTTCCAGCTCCGCCGAGCGCCGGTCGGCACGGGCCGCTTGCTCGGTGGCCGCCTGGAGCTCGGCCTGCAGCGTGCCCACCTCGGCGTCGCGGAGGGCCAGGAGCCGCTGCGCCTCCTCGGTCTCGCCCCGGATCCGGGCGCCCTCGGCGCGCTGCCGATCGGCCTCCTGCCGGAGCCGTTCGCCGTCTTCCCGCACCGCGGCGAGCTCGGCGCGCAGGGCGGTGGATTCCTCCTGGGCGGCCTGCAGCGCGGCGGCGGCCGATTCGTCGACGAGGGGGAGCACCTCCACGTCCTCGAGCAGGATGGGAGTTTCCTCCTGGGCAACCGACTCGACGCGCGGCTCGACCATTCGCGTCGACGGGGCGAAGGGCTCCACCTTCGACGCCTCGGCCGCCTCCTCGGCGAGCGAGGCGAGCGCGGCGGCCATCTCCCGGTCGAACTGGGAGAGGGCGGGCGACTCGTCGGCGTCGGGCATCAGGGTGAGCGGCGGCTCGGAGCCTGGCGCTCCGGCGGCGTGGGGGCCGGGCTCGTCGCCGCCCCGGGAGATGCTGTCGAAGGCGTCGTCGAGCAGCTTCAGGTCGGCGTCCTCCTCCGCGGAGGCCGGAGCGCCCTCGACGGCAGGGCCCTCCAGCTCGACATCGTCCAGGGTGACGAGCTCCTCGTCCTGCGGAGACGCGTCGGGCAGGCCGACCAGCGCGGAGACCCGCTCGACCAGGGTCTCGGGAGGGAAGGGCTTGAGGAGGTAGTCCTCCGCGCGGGTCTTCAGCTTCCGGTGCTGGTCGAAGGTCTCCGGCGTCGCCTCCGAGCTGGTGATCACGAGCGGGATCGACTTGAGATCCCCGTCCTTCTTGAGCCGGTTGCACCAGGAGTATCCGGAGAGGCCGGGCAACTCCACGCAGAGCACCACGCAGTCCGGGTGAAGCGCCCGCGCCAGCTCGAACCCCTCCTTGCCGTCGGGGCTCGTCCGGACGCCGTAGCCCCTGGACTCGAGGGCCTTCGACATCGCGCGCGAGAAGGAGGTGTCGCTCTCGATGAGGAGGACGTTCTTCTGCATCCGGGGATCCTAGGGTCGCCCCGAACGGGTTGTCAAAAACCGGCGAGGCAGGGCGCTATCGCTCGACGGACTGCGCGGTCTCGACCAGACGGACGAGGTCGGCCTCGTCGAGATCGGATACGAGCGAGTAGACGATCTCGTTGCGACGCCACACGGCGACGTTGTAGCCGCGCATGTTCATCACCCAGATGGTCTCCGGGCCTGCCCGGACCGCATGCCCCTCGTCGGCCACGCGCCGGTTGGGGTCGTCGATGATGAAGAGGCCGAGGCGGCCGCCGTGCGGCGTCTCGTAGCGCATGTAGGCAGCCGGCCAGTCGCGCAGCTGCGCCAGTCGCGCCCCGACGAGCTTCACGCCGCCGCCGCGGAAGGACGGCGGCCTCGGGTTGAAGTCGAGCTTGGAAGCCAGCATCCCGGGGATCACCTCCGGGGCGACGGACGCGGTGCTGAGCTCGAGGGGGAGGTCGCGGGCGTGCTTGCGAACCGCCTCCTCGACGAGCGGGTCGGTGGCCCGATGGCCGGCGAAGACCACCAGGGCGCCGGCCACGCAGGCTGCGAGGGCTGCCACCGGGAGAGGGGAGAGGATACGGCGCCACCAGGCCACGGGGCGCTGCGCCTCGACGTCGAGGGCGGCCGAGATGCGGTGCCGGAGCGAGTCGGGGGCCCGGGTGTGCGGCGCTCCGGGGGCGAAGGCCTCGCGCAGCCGGGCCCGCAGCGCCGACCGGAAGGCCATGGCCGAGGCGACGCCGTCCCGGCAAGCGGAGCAGGCCGACAGGTGGGCCTCCAGCGAGGCGCGGTCGTCGTCTCCGAACTCGCCGTCGAGGTACGGCTCGACCAGCCGGTCCACGTCGCCGCAGTCGAAGTTCGTCCTGGAGGTCGCGCCCTGCGTCATGTCCCCGGTCCGGTCCTACGAGATGCCACGCTTCCGCTTCCAGGCATCGAGGTCGATGCTCTGGTCCCGGATGCTCCCATCGTCCCCGCCCGCGTGCAACACTCCCGACGAGACCGCGTATTCCGCGAGCTGCTTCTGGAGCAGCCGGCGTCCCCGGAACAGGCGACTCATCACCGTTCCCACCGGGACGTCGAGGATGTCGGCGATCTCCTTGTAGGAGAAGTCCTGGAGGTCGGCCAGGATCACCGCGAGGCGGAAATCGACCGGGATGGCGTCGATGGCGCGCAGCACGTCGTCGGAGAGGAGGCGGTCGAAGAAGGCCCTCTCGGGGTCCTCGGCGACGTTCGCGGCATCGCGCGACACCAGGCGGTCCTGGACGGAGTCGCGCTCGTCCTCGACGATGTTGCGCTCCTTGGTGGTCCGCCGATACCGGTTGATGAACGTGTTGGTGAGGATCTTGTAGAGCCAGGCCTTGATGTTGGTGCCGCGCTCGAACTTGTCGAAGAAGCGGAACGCGCGGAGGACGGCGTCCTGGACCAGGTCCTCCGCGTCGCCGGGGTTCTTGGTGAGCCGCAGGGCCGCTGCGTAGAGGCCGTCGAGGTGCGGCAGCGCCAGCGCCTCGAACTCCCTGCGGATGCTCTGGACGGCTCGGCTCGACGACAAAGCTGTCTCCCTCTGGGTCTGGAACGGGTGGATGCGGCCGGTTCTTCCCGGCCCGGGTGACCCAGAAGGGTATTAATTGCCGGGGAGCGGGGCCGCGTGGGAATCGGAACCTGGGGCCCCTTCGGGCGCGGGCAAGCGGCCGGTGCTATGAATCGTGCAACCCCGCCATGTACCGACTGTTATTCGCCGACGAACGAGGAGTCGTCTACGACCACCCCCGCCTCCTGGCCGCGGCCCGGACGGGGGCCGACGTCGTACGCCCTGCCGGGCGACCCCTTCCCCTTCCGCGGGGGGGAACGCTCTGCGTCCTGCCCGGCCGGCGTCCCGTGGGCATCGACCCGGACACGGGGGAGCAGGTCGTCCTCCGGGAGGTCCGGGTCGGGCGGCGCACGTTCGCCCCCGTGGCCGTGGGAGCGACCCTTCCCCCTGGATACACCCGATCGCTCCTCCCGGCCGCCGCCCGTCCGCCCCTCGGGACGGTCGGCCCGCCCGTCCTTCCCCAGTGGGCGTACACCGCGGCGGCCCTCGGGCCGGAAGGGACCGTGGCCTGGGCCCTCCACACCGACCGGCGACGCCACTGGGACCCGGAGCGCCACTCCACCGCCGACCTTCCGGGCCTCGTCGAGGAGCGGCTCGCCCGCGCCGACAACCCGGTCTACCGCCAGCTCGCCCGGTGCGCGCTCCAGTGGTCCTGCTTCACGGCGCAGAACACCTTCTACGGCCGGGACGAGGGAGCCATCCCGTCCTCGGCCTCCTGCAACGCCCGCTGTGTCGGATGCCTTTCCGAGTCGTCGGAGGGCATGCCGCCTTCCAGCCACGACCGGATCCTCCGGGCGCCGACCGCCGAGGAGATGGCCGAGGTGGGAGCCGTCCATCTCGAGCACGCCACGGGCCGGACCATGGTGAGCTTCGGCCAGGGCTGCGAGGGAGAGCCCTTGCTTCGCTGGAAGGAGGTCGCCCGGGCCATCCGGCTCGTCCGCGGGCGAACCGGTCGCGGCTCCATCAACGTGAACACGAACGGCTCCCTGCCCGAGGCCCTGGCCGCCCTCGCCGACGCCGGGCTCGACGCGGTGCGCATCTCCCTCAACTCCGCGTCCCCCGACCTCTACGCGGCCTACTACCGGCCGGCCCGCTACGGGCTCGCCGACGTGGAGCGGTCGATGCGGGTCGCGAAGGAGAAGGGGCTCTACCTCGCGCTCAACCTCCTGGTCTTCCCCGGTGTCACCGACCGTGAAGAAGAGGTGGAGCGGATCGCGGCGCTCGTGCGCAGGGTCGGGGCCGACCAGGTGCAGGCCCGGTCGCTCGCCATGGATCCGGACGTCTACTGGGACCTCGCCCGCGAGCGCGGAGGGGGCGGTGCGGCGCTGGGGATCCCGGCGCTCCTGCGGGCGTTGCGCGCGGCGCGCCCGGGGCTGGTCATCGGAAATTTCGCCCGGGGACTCTCGGAGCGGGGGAGGGCGGCGTGAGCGAGGTCGAGGCGAGCCTGGAGCTGCAGAAGGACCTGGTGCGCCACCTGCGCGCCGGCCATCCCTGGGTCTTCCGGAAGGCCATCGCGAAGGCGCCCAGGGGACTCGAGGCCGGGGCCATCGTCGACGTGGTCGAGGACGGGCGCTTCGTGGCCCGCGGATACCTCGACCCGCACTCGGCCATCACGGTGCGCATCCTCACGCGCGAGCCCGCCGAGGCGGTGGATGCCGCCTTCTGGCGCGGCCGCATCCGCCGCGCGCTGGCGCTGCGCAAGGACCTCGTGCGAGGCACCACCGGCTACCGGCTGGTCCACGGCGAGAACGACGGACTCCCCGGACTGGTGGTGGACCGCTACTCGGACTTCGCCGTGCTGAAGCTCTACTCGGCGGGGCTCACGCCCCACCGGGCGACGATCGTGGAGGCCCTCCGGCAGGAGGTGGAGGGCCTGGCCGGGGTCTTCGGGCGGGACGAGGTCCCCCGCGACGACGACTCGGACGACGCCAAGCCACAGGGGCGCGTGCTCTGGGGCGCCACGCCTCCGGAGCGGATCGAGATCGACGAGCACGGGATGAAGCTCCTCGTCGACGTGCGGCTCGGGCAGAAGACCGGGCTCTTCCTCGACCAGCGGGAGAACCGGAGACTGGTGCGGGAGATGTCCGCCGGCCGGGGCGACGCGCTCAACCTGTTCGGCTACACGGGAGGCTTCTCGGTGGCGGCGGCCCTCGGCGGGGCGCGCCACGTGGTCACCATCGACGTCGACCAGGATGCCATCAAGCTGGCCCGCGAGAACTTCCGCGTGAACGGGCTCGACCCCGCCGACCACGCCTTCGCCGCGGAGGACGCCTTCGAGATCCTGCGCCGCTACAAGGCCCAGGGGCGGAAGTTCGACCTCGTGGTGTGCGACCCCCCCGCCTTCGCCAAGTCCCAGAAGGCGGTGGAGGGGGCGCTGGCGGGATACGCCGCTCTGAACCGTGCCGCGCTCCAGACGCTGGCCCCCGGGGGGCTTCTCGTCACGGCGAGCTGCAGCGCCCGGGTCTCCGCCGAGCAGTTCCACGACGCGGTGAAGGAGGCCGCCTTCAAGGCGCGGGTCGACCTCCAGCTGGTCGAGGACCGGCGCCAGCCTCCGGACCACCCGGTGGCGCCGCAGTTCCGGGAGGGGCGCTACCTCAAGTGCGCCTTCTACCGGCGCCCGAGCTAAGTTAGCTAGCGGAAGAGCGCCCGGGAGGCGCCGAGGGCGGCGTAGAGCAGGAGCCCGAGCCCGGCCAGGGCGCTCCAGCCGGGAGGCACGAGCGGCAGCCGGAATCGGATGGACGGGTCGCCTGGGTCGGTGCGGACGAGGTTCGCCGGGGCCTCCGGAGGGACCGGCGTGGCCCGCACCCAGGCGAGCGCGAGGGGCGCGAGCGCCGCGAGCCCCACCGCCAAGACCGCGAGGCCGGCTCCGAACGTTCCGCCCGCGCCGGGGTCGGCGGCGCCTCCCGAGGCCACCATCGACCCCAGGCCGTTGTTCACGGCGTGGGCGGCGACCGCCGGCCAGACCGAACCGGACCGCCAGGCGAGCCAGCCCAGGAAGAGCCCCAGGAAGAGAACGGCGGGGAAGCGGACCGGGTCGAGGTGCATGGCGGCGAAGAGCACCGCCGAGGCGACGATGGAGGCCCCGGGCGGGAGGCGGGTCCGGAGCGCGGACAGGAGGTAGCCCCGAAACGCCACCTCCTCGGCGAAGGGGGCGAGCACCGAGGCCAGGAGCGCCATCGCCAGCTGGTGCTCCCGCGATCCCTCGAAGAGCCGGGTCACGTCGAAGGCGTCCACCCAGGCGTGCGGGACGAGCAGCGTGGTGAGCGACATGATCCCGCCCGCCGCGAAGAAGAGTGCGAGGCCGCAGGACGCCCCGAGCAGGACCTGCCGGGGGGCCGGGCGCCGAGCGAGGAGCAGGAACGGCCCGGGCCGGAGGTTGGACCCGGCCGCCACGAACGCCGCCGGGAGCAGGAATACGAAGAGCTCCGTCCAGAGGAGCCCCGCGACCGGGTGGAAGGACTGGGCCGTCCCGCCCAGCCCGGCGTACAGGACCATGAGGAGGAGGAAGAACCCCAGCCCGCTCTTCCCGGGGCGCTCCGGGGGAGGCGTCAGGGGGGGCGCGATATCGGTGTGGCCGCTGTCCACGTTCCAGAACATGATAGTGAACGAACTGCGATGGGCACCTTTCGCGACCGGACCGTGATCCTCGGCGTGGGCGGCGGCATCGCCGCCTACAAGAGCTGCGAGGTCGTCCGCCTCCTCGTGAAGGGCGGCGCCGACGTCCGCGTGGTGATGACGCCGAACGCCGCCCGCTTCGTCGGCCCCCTGACGTTCCAGGCGCTTTCCGGGCACCCGGTGCTGGTGGACCTCCTCGACCCCGCCTCCGAGGCCTCCTACGGCCACCTCGAGCTCGCCCGCCGCGCCGACCTCCTCCTCATCGCGCCGGCCACGGCCGACCTACTGGCCCGGCTCCGCGCCGGGATGGGGGACGACGCCGTCACCACGACGGCGCTGGCCTGCACGTGTCCGGTGCTGCTCGCGCCGGCCATGAACACCCGGATGTGGGAAGGGCCCGCCGTGCAGGAGAACCTGGCCGCGCTGCGGCAGCGGGGCTGGAACGTCGTGGGCCCCTCGAGCGGGGAGCTCGCCGACGGGGACGTCGGCGAAGGGCGTCTGGCCGACCCGGTGGAGATCGCGGCGTCGTCGGCCCGCCTCCTCGGTCCGCTCGACCTCGAGGGGCGGCGCGTGCTGGTGACGGCGGGACCGACGCGCGAGCCGCTCGACCCCGTTCGCCATCTCTCCAACCCCTCCACGGGGAGGATGGGGTTCGAGGTGGCGCGAGCCGCCGCCCGGCGGGGAGCCGACGTGCTCCTGGTGTCGGGCCCCACGTCGCTCCGCGATCCGGACGGCGTCCGCGTGGTCCGGGTCGGCACGGCGGCGCAGATGGCCGCCGCGGTCCTCGGTGCGGCCGACGAGCAGGACCTCCTCGTGGCCGCGGCGGCGGTCTCCGACTACCGTCCGCGCGACCCGTCCCCGTCGAAGAAGAAGAAGTCCGACGGATTGGAGACCCTGGTGCTGGAGCGGACCCCCGACATCCTGGGCACGGTGGGCGAGCGGCTGGCCGGCCGGGCCCGGTCGCCGGTGCTGGTGGGCTTCGCGGCGGAGACCGAGGACGTGGTCGCGAACGCGCGCGAGAAGCTCGTCCGGAAGCGCTGCGACCTCGTGGTGGCGAACGCCGTCGGCGCGCCCGGTGCGGGGTTCGGCGGGGAGCGCAACCGGGTCTCCATCGTCGGCCCGTGGCAGGTCGAGGAGGTGGAGGGCTCGAAGAGCGCGGTCGCCGACGCCATCCTCGATCGCGCGGTCCCGATCCTCGACGCCCGCCGTCCCCGGCCATGAAAGGCGACCCGAAGATTCCGGCGGAGGCGGCCGAGGTGGCCGTCGAGGCGATGCGCCACCTCTGTTGGCTGCGCGACGCCGGGAGCCGCGAGATCGCGCCCGCCGCCGCGCCCTCGGCCGCGCCGGCCCTTCCCGCCGGGCCCGCCGTGGCCACCCCGGCGGTGGCGCCCGCGCGAGGGACGGCCTACGCCCTCACCGACAAGGGCTGCGGGAGCGAGGCGCTGCTCGCCATTCGCGCCGGCCTGGGAGAGTGCTCCCGCTGCAAGCTTCACGGGGGGCGGACCCGGCTCGTCTTCGGGGTGGGAAGCCCCTCGGCCCAGCTGGTCTTCGTCGGCGAGGGTCCGGGGGCCGACGAGGACCTGCAGGGGGAGCCGTTCGTGGGCCGGGCCGGCCAGCTGCTCACGAAGATGATCGAGGCCATGGGGTTCGCCCGGTCCGAGGTGTACATCGCCAACGTGGTGAAGTGCCGCCCTCCCGGGAACCGCGACCCGGAGCCCGACGAGATCGAGGCCTGCGAGCCGTTCC
>DAIEMM010000180.1 GCA_027349605.1 Anaeromyxobacteraceae bacterium | reverse complement strand
GAGCGTCTTCAGCCACGCCGTCTCCATCTCGGTCTGGCGGCGGGAGCCCAGGCGGGCGGCGACGTCCTCGCGCTGGCGATCGAAGAGGGCGGGGTCGGGGCGCTGGCGCTCCTTCACCTGCGCCACCACCGGGCCGGCCGGAGTGGCGTAGACCGCCGGGAGGGTCTGCCCGGCCGCGGTGGCGGCCAGCGCGGCGGCGTAGAGCGCCGGGGCCTCGCCGATGCCGGGAGCGCTTTCCCAGGCGGGGTTGAACAGCCCGGTGTCGCGGGCCACGAGCGGCTCCCCACCCAGCGTGGGCCCGGACTTCTTCGCGCCCGGCTGCGCCGCGGGGAAGAGCACCTCGAGCTTCTTTCCCGCCCTGGCCTGCGCCAGTGCCTCGGCGGCCCGCCGGCTGGCGATCTTCTCGGCGCCGTCGGTCTGGAGGATCTCGCGGGCGAGGTCCTTCTCGACCTCCTTCAGCGGGATGACGCGTCCTTCCTGGACGCCCTCGACCTGGATGACGTGCCAGCCGAAGCGGGTGCGCACCGGCGCGGAGACCTCGCCGGGCTTGAGCGCGAACGCCGCATCCTCGAAGGGCTTCGCCATGAGCCCGGGACCGAAGGTGCCCAGGTCGCCGCCCTTGTCGCGGGTGGCGGTGTCGTCGGAGACCTCCTTCGCCACCTGGGCGAAGGGCTCCTTCTTCACGCGCTCGGCGTATTCCTCGGCCTTCTTCCTCGCGGCCTCGTCCTGCGCGGCGGGAGCGCCTTCCGGGACGCGGACCAGGATGTGGCGCGCCTTGACCTTCTTCTTCTGGTCGTAGCGGGCGGCGTTGGCCTCGTAGGCCTTCTGCACCCGCGCGGGGTCGGACTTGAGGAGCGCCGCCACCTCGGCGTCGGTGACCTTCACGTCCTTGCGGGCCGCGGCGATCGGGAAGCGGACGAAGGTGAGGTTGACCCGGTCGGAATCCGCGAGCCACGCCGCCCGGACCTCGTCCTCCGACACGAGCGCGTTCTCGCGGATGAGCGCCATCATCTTCTGGAAGAGCAGGTCGTCGACGAGCCGCTCCTCGAAGCGCGACTCGGAGCCGTAGGCCTGGCGGACGGCCCGCCGGTAGAGCTCGATGTCGAACTTGCCGTCGGTCTGGAAGCTGGGGATGGCCCAGACCGCCCGGTTGATCTCGTCGGGCGTGACGCGGAGCCCCCGCCTCTTCGCCTCCTGGACCACCAGCACCCGGTCGACGAGCTGGTTCATGGCCACGTTGCGCAGCCCCAGCTGGTCCGCCAGCTCGCGGGTGAAGGTCTGACCCATTCGGGCCTGGTAGGTGCGGAAGAGGTTGCCGTAGGCCTCCTCGTAGTCGGCCGGGCTGACGACGTAGCCGTCGACCTCGACCGCCGAGTTCGACGAGAGCCCCTCGGTCTGGCATCCCTGGGAGCCGGGACCGAAGCTGACGATGAAGACCACGATGATGATGCCAAAGAGCACGTAGGTGAGGACGCTGCGGCTCTTCGAGCGAAGGATGTCCAGCATGAGGTAGAACGCTCCCGCGGGTTGGGCTGTCCGTCCGCGGCGGCCGGCCGCAGCGGGGTTGAACAAGTAGGTCGAGAAGGGCTAAAATGCAAGGGTTTTCGGGGAATGGGCGGGGGACACGGGCGGGGCAGGAGTCGAATTGTTCGCGCTACTGAGGCGGTACCGGGAAGTCATCGTCGTGGCGGTCCTCGCGGTCGTCCCGCTGGGCATCTTCCTTGCCCATGCGAGGCACCCGGGCGACCGGACCGCGATGGACCGGTTCGTGCTCGCGGTGACGAGCCCCATCGAGAAGGGAGTCGACTGGGCGGTGACCGGCGTGCTGACCGGCTGGCAACACTACGTCTGGCTCCGCGGGGTGGAGAGCCACGCCCGCGAGCTGTCACGTACCGTGAACGAGCTGCGGGCCGAGAACACCGAGATGGCCCAGCTGCGGGCCGAGAACGAGCGGCTCGAGAGGCTGCTCGCCTTCGCGCGTTCCCGGCCGGAGCACCGGGCCGTGGGAGCTCGGATCGTCGGCACCCGCCTGGACCCGAAGGGGCTCCAGCTCGTGACCATCGACCGGGGAGCGGACGACGGCGTGCGCCGCATGATGCCGGTCGTCACCGCCGGAGGCGTCCTCGGGAGGATCCACACCCTCGGGACCCGCAGCGCCGACGTCCTCATCCTCTCCGACCGCAACAGCTCCATCGCGGTCCGGGTGGAGCGCTCGCGGGCCCGGGCCAACGTCCGGGGCGAGGGCGCGCCCGGGCCGTGCCGCCTCGAGTACGCGCTCCGCTCCGACGATCTCATCGAGGGAGACGAGCTCGTCACCTCGGGGACGGACGGGGTCTTTCCCCGCGGCCTGCCGGTGGGCCAGGTGACGCGGGTGAAGCGCGGAGGCCACGGTCTGTACCAGGCTGCCGAGGTGCTGCCCGCCGTGGACGTGACCCGCGTCGAGGAGGTGGCGGTGCTCGTGGCCACCGATTCCCCCGAGGCGCAGCCGGCGGCGAGAGCCCTCGATCCATGAGAGGCTGGATGCGGATCCCGCTGGCGTCGGTCGCGGCGCTCCTGCTCGTCGCCATCGGGGCCACGGCCACCCGGCAGCTCACCGGGGGCGCGGTCTCGCTGGCGCTGGCGGTGCCGGTCGTCGTCTGGCTCGCCCTGGAGACCCCGGCCATCGAGGGGGCCATCGGGGCGGCCCTGGTGGGGACCCTCCTCGATGCAGCAGCCGGCGGGCCGAGCGGCCTCCTCACCTTCCTCTCCATCGTGGTGTTCGTCGGCGTGCGCGCCGGCGCCGGCCCGTTCGACGCACGCACACCGCTCGGGTTCGGCCTGCTGTCGGGCGTGGCCACCTTCGCCATGGGCCTGGGAGCCGTCGTCCTGCTGCGCTACGTGACCCCGTCCACGGCGGCGCCGGGATGGAGCCTGCTCGGGCGCGTGCTCGTCGAGGCGGCGCTCACCGGGCTGGCCGCGCCCCCCATCCGCTGGGTGCTCGACCGCGTGCTGGTCCCGGCCCACCGGGACCACCCCGGGGTGCTCCGGTGAGGGAGCGTCCGTGGCGCTGACGCCCTCCGGCGCGCGAGGCGAAGGCACGACCCGCCTCCTCTGGATGGCCGGGTTCGCCGGCGTCGCGTTCCTGGTCCTGCTGTCGCGCCTCTACCACCTGCAGGTCCTCCGCGGCGACGAGTACCGGCTCCGGGCGGAGGAGAACTTCGTCAAGGAGCTGCGGGTGCCGGCCGATCGCGGCCTGGTCCTCGACCGCAACCGCAAGGTGCTGGTCGATTCCCGCCCCAGCTACGACGTGGTGCTCATCCCCTACTTCTGCGGCAAGGGCTGCGACGAGGTCGTCTCCCGGCTGGCCACGCTGCTCTCCTTCTCCTTCGACGAGGAGGAGCGGGTCCGCGAACACCTCCGCACCGCCCGCGGCCTCTTGCGGTTCCGCCCGTACACGGTGAAGGTCGACATCTCGCGCGACGAGCTCGACGTCATCGAGGCCAACCGCATCGAGCTCTCCGGCGCGGTCGACGTCCTTCCCACCCCGCACCGCAGCTACCGCCACGGGGTCTGGGCCAGCCACCTCCTCGGCTACATGAACGAGGTCGGCCCCGAGGAGCTCGGCAAGCTGAACGCCGAGATCGAGAAGGCGGGGGGTGACGTGCAGCCCTACCAGGCCCGCGACTTCGTCGGGCGCCGGGGGCTGGAGAAGCGCTACGAGAAGGAGCTCCGGGGCGTCGACGGCACGCAGCGGGTGGTGGTCGACGCGCGCGGAAACGCCATGCGGGAGAGCGACCTCATCCCCGAGGACCAGCGCTTCGAGCCTTCCTACCCGGGCAACAACCTGGTCCTGTCCCTCGACTGGCGGCTCCAGGAGTTCGCCGAGAAGACCTTCCCGGCCACGGCCGGATCGGTTCTCGCCATGGACGCGCGCACCGGCTTCATCCTCGCGCTGGTGGACCGGCCGGCCGTCGATCCCAACAAGCTGGCCGGGCGCATCACCCGCGCCGAGCTGGCGGAGATCCGGGCCGACCCGCTCCAGCCCGAGCTGTTCCGCGCCATCCAGCAGCACTACCACCCCGGCAGCACCTTCAAGGTGGTCACCGCCATGGCCGCGCTGGAGGAGGGGACGCTGCGCCCGGGCGGGACGGTCTACTGCCCGGGCCGGTACACCCTGGGTGGACACAGCTGGCGCTGCGACAAGGAGAGCGGCCACGGCTACGTCGACCTGGAGCACGCCCTCGGGGCCAGCTGCGACGTCTTCTTCTACTCGCTGGGCGACCGCATGGGCACCGACAAGATCGCCAAGTGGGGCTCGCTGCTCGGGCTGGGCAAGCCCACCGGCCTCGACCTGCAGGGGGAGATCCCGGGCGTGATGCCCGACGAGGCCTGGCACGACGCCCGGCAGCCGGGTGGCCACCAGCACGGCATGTCGCTCAACATCGCCATCGGCCAGGGGGACGTGAACGTCACCCCGCTGCAGCAGCTGGTGCTCTACGGCGCCATCGCCACCGGCAAGGTCTGGCGGCCCCAGGTGGTCCTGCGCATCGAGGACCCCCGGGGGGAGGTGGTGAAGGAGTTCGCTCCCGAGGTCCGGGCGACGCTCCCGGTGAAGCCGGAGACGCGGGAGGCCGTGATGAAGGGGCTGCTCGCCACCGTCAACGAGCCCTTCGGCACGGCCTGGGGCGTTCGCATCAAGGACGTGGTCATGGCCGGCAAGACCGGCACCGCACAGGTGGTGAAGCTGGGCGCGAAGCGGCTCAAGGCCTCCCAGATCCCCTACTTCCAGCGCGACCACGCCTGGTTCGCCGCCTTCGCCCCGGCCGACGACCCGGAGATCGTGGTGGTGGTCCTGAACGAGCACTCCGGATTCGGGTCCTCCAACGCCGCTCCCACCGCGGCCGCGCTGGTCAAGAAGTGGCTCGAGCTGCAGGAGGAGGACGCCCGGCGGCGCGAGGGCGTCCAGCGCCCGGCGGCGGCTCCCCCGCCCGCGGCGCCTGCGCCTCCTCCGCCCGCCCTGCCGGGGAAGGCCGAGAAGCCCGCCCGTGCCGGCGCGGGCCTCCCGCCCGGGGGGCGTCGTGGCGCTTGACCTCTCCGGCCTGGCGACCCTGGGAGCGCCCCGGCAGCGTTCCATCGCGCGCTTCCCCTGGCACGTCGCCCTCCTCGCGCTCTCCATCTCGGGGCTGGGAGTCTGGAACCTGGCCTCGGCTTCCCGCAGCTCGCACGTGGAGGTCTGGGCCGCCCAGGCCACCTGGATGGCGGTGGGCCTGGGGCTGGCGCTCGCGGTCGTGCTCGTCGACTACCGGCTCTTCCGGCGGGGCGCCTGGATCCTCTACGGCGGGGTGGTGGTGCTGCTCCTGCTCGTGCTCTGGAAGGGCCGCATGGTGATGGGGGCGCGCCGCTGGCTCACCTTCGGCCCGGTGAACTTCCAGCCCTCCGAGCTGGCCAAGATCGCCGTCATCCTGGCCCTGGCGCGCTGGTTCTCCACCGACCGGGAGAGCGATCCCCGGCGCGGTCCACGCGGTCTCGCCGGGATCGCCATCCCCGGGGCCCTGGTCCTCCTCCCGGCCCTGCTCGTGCAGAGGCAGCCCGACCTGGGCACGGCGCTCATCACCGTCGCCGTGGGCGCCACCATGATCCTCTTCGCCGGGGTCCGCTGGAAGACGCTGGCGGTCCTGGGCACGGTCGTGGTGCTGGCGGGAGCGGCGGCCTGGCCGCACCTCAAGCCCTACCAGCGCAAGCGCGTCGAGACCTTCCTCGACCCCGAGGGGGACGTGCTCGGCGCCGGATACCACGCCACCCAGTCGATGATCGCGGTGGGGTCGGGGCAGGGGCTCGGGAAGGGCTGGGGGCAGGGCACCCAGACCTTGCTCTCCTTCCTCCCCGAGCAGCACACCGACTTCATCTTCTCGGTGTGGGCCGAGGAGCACGGCTTCGCCGGGACCCTGCTCCTGCTCACGCTCTACTTCGGGCTGGTGGGATCCGGGATCACCATCGCCATGAACGCCCGCGACCGGTTCGGCCAGTTCGTGGCCGTGGGGTGCACGGCGCTGCTGTTCTGGCACGTCTTCGTCAACATGGGCATGGTGACCGGCATCCTGCCGGTGGTGGGCGTGACGCTCCCGCTCATGAGCTACGGCGGGACCTCGGTGCTGGTGGTCTTCACCGCGCTGGCCATGCTCGCGAGCGTCGGGACGAGACGGTTCGTGAATTAGCGGCGAGCCATTCAGGGCGAGCAGGAGCCAAGCCTAGGTACCGCTGCTCCAACGGAACCTTGGTCCCGCTCTTGCGACCCGGCCTCACGGCCGGTTCGCCGCTACCCCACAGCGACCTTCTTCACGCTCTCGATGATCCGGGTCCGGTCGGCTCCGATCACCGTGTCGACGACCTTGCCGCCCTTGAACACGAGCAGCGTCGGGATCGACCGGATGTTGAACTTCTGGGCCACGCCCTGGTG
>DAIEMM010000303.1 GCA_027349605.1 Anaeromyxobacteraceae bacterium | reverse complement strand
CATGGATTCACATCCCTCCCGGGGTACGGAATCATCCCAGCGCTTCCTCGACTAGGGCCTGCTGGACGAGCTTGTGCCGCGTGGCCGAGCCCGACGCCGGGCTCGGGCTGGGCGGGCGCGCCACCACCGCCGAGCGGGCGTCGAAGCCGGGCACCGCCTCGCCGAGGGCGTCGCGGATGTACGGCCACGCTCCCATGTTGCGGGGCTCCTCCTGCACCCAGAGCACCTGGGCACCGGCCGGATAGGGCGCGAGCGCGGCCTGGAGCTCGGCCACCCGAAGCGGATAGAGCTGCTCCACGCGCACGATGGCCACGTCGCCGGCCTTGCGCGAGGCGCGGGCCTCGGCGAGGTCGTAGTAGACCTTGCCCGAGCAGAGGAGCACGCGCCGGACCCTGGCCGGGTCGGTGACGGCCACGTCGGGCAGAACGGCGTGGAAGCGGCCGGAGCCGAGCGCCTCGATCGGGGAGACCGCCGCCGGGTTCCGCAGCAGGCTCTTCGGCGACATGACGATGAGCGGCTTGCGGAAGGTCGCGAGGACCTGCCCGCGCAGCGCGTGGAAGATCTGGGCCGGCGTGGTGAGGTTCACGACCCGCCAGTTGTCCTCCACGGAGAGCTCCAGGAAGCGCTCCAGCCGGGCGCTCGAGTGCTCCGGCCCCTGCCCCTCCATCCCGTGGGGGAGCAGCATCACCAGGCCGGAGAGCCGGTTCCACTTCACCTCGGAGGAGGAGAGGAACTGGTCGATGAGCACCTGGGCGCCGTTCACGAAGTCGCCGAACTGCGCCTCCCAGATCACCAGTGCCTCGGGCTGCTCCAGGCTGTAGCCGTACTCGAAGCCGAGCGCGGCGGCCTCGGAGAGGAGGCTGTCGTAGATGGAGACCTTCCCCTGCCCCTCGCGCAGGTGGGCGAGCGGCATGTAGGGTGCGCCGTTCCGGTGGTCGCTGATCACCGCGTGCCGGTGGCTGAAGGTGCCTCGCCGCACGTCCTGGCCGACCAGCCGGACCGCGTGCCCGTCCCAGGCCACGGATCCGTAGGCGAGCAGCTCGGCGAAGCCCCAGTCGAGCGCCCGCTTGCCCCGCGCCATCTCGGCCCGGGCCTCGAAGAGCTTCGCGATCTTGGGGTTCGGGTCGAACCCGGCGGGGATCTCGGAGAGGTGGCGGGCCACGTGGGCGAGCCGGTCGGCGGGCATCGCCGTCACCACCTCCTCGGCCGATCCGAGGGGTCCGCCGCGGTAGCTGCTCCACACGCCCTCGGTCACCGCCGGGGCGGGGACCGCGGCCACCGCCGCCGACGCCAGGTAGGCCTCCTCGAGGCGCGCCTGGTAGGCGCGCGTCATCCCCGCGACCTGCTCCTCGGTGGCGGCGCCTTCCCGCTGCAGCTCCGAGGCGAAGGCCCTGGGGAACGGGGTCTTGGCGGCGATGGCCCGGTACATCACGGGCTGGGTGAAGGTGGGCTCGTCGCCATCGTTGTGGCCGTACTTGCGGTAGGTCCAGACGTCGATGACCACGTCCCGGTGCCAGCGCTGCCGGAAGTCGGCGGCGAGCAGCACCGCCTGGGCCACCGCCTCGAGGTCCTCGCCGTTCACGTGGAGGACCGGGATGTCGAGCATGAGGGCCACGTCGGTGGCGTAGGTGGTGGAGCGGGAGTCCCTGGGCGAGGTGGTGAACCCGATCTGGTTGTTCACCACCACGTGGAGGGTCCCGCCGCAGCGGTAGGCGGGGAGCCCGGACATGTTGAAGGTCTCGGCCACGATGCCCTGGCCGGCGAAGGCGGCGTCGCCGTGGATCAGGACCGGGATCGAGCGCTGTCCCTCGGCGTCGCTGAAGCGGTCCTGCTTGGCCCGGACCCTCCCCTGCACCACCGGGTCGATCCACTCCAGGTGACTGGGGTTGAAGGCCAGCGACAGGCGCAGCCCTCCGTCGGCGGTGTCGCGCGTGCTGGAGTAGCCCAGGTGGTACTTCACGTCGCCGCCGGCGGCGCCGTTGATGATGGCCTGGTCGCGGAACTCGGCGAAGATGTCCCGCAGCGGCTTGCCCAGGACGTTGGCGAGCACGTTCAGGCGCCCCCGGTGGGCCATGCCGATCACCACGTTGCGCACGCCGTAGCCGACCGCCCGGTCGAGCAGCAGCTCGAGCAGCGGGACCAGGATCTCGGAACCCTCCAGCGAGAAGCGCTTGGCGCCCAGGAAGCGGGTGCCCAGGAACTGCTCGAACATCCCGGCCTGGATCAGCTTCTCGAGCAGCCGCCGCCGGACGTCGGGCGCCAGCGTGAGCCGGTTCCGGGTGCGCTCCATGCGCTGCTCGAGCCAGCCGCGCAGCTCGCGGTCGTTGATGTGGCCGAGCTGCACACCCAGGGTCCGGCCGTAGGTCTCCTGGAGGCGCCCCAGCAGCTCGCGCAAGGTCTCGGGCTTGCCCCCGTGCAACCCCGCCGGACGGTCGAGGTCGGCCTCGGAGAGCCCGAACTCGGCGAGCTCGAGCCGCTCGGCGCGGCGCCGCTCGAGCCCGAGCGGGTCGAGGTCGGCCTGCATGTGGCCGAAGGTGCGCCAGGCCCGGGTGAACCGGTCCACCCGGAGGCGAAAGGCCTCCCGGTCGTCGGGGCGCGTCCCGCTTCCTTCACGGACCGTACGTGACGTCCAGGCGGCCGGCGCCGGGGCCGCGTCGGGCGCCGGGGGCAGCGCCTCGAAGTAGGCACGCCAGCCCTCGTCGACGGAGGCCGGGTCTTCACGCCAGGAGAAGTAGAGGTCCTCGACGAACCCCAGGTTCGAGGCGCTTGGCGCGGCGGGGGGCGCGTCGCTCGGATTGGGCATGTCCTCGAATCATAACGACCTGGCGCCCCGAATTCGCAACGGATGCGCCGACCCAGGAGGAGGCTCCCCTATCCGCCCGCGACCCTGCCGGTATCGCCCGGGGGGCCGGCGTGGCGTCCGACCACCTGGAGGAGCTCCTCGAGGTCGAAGGGCTTGGACAGGTAGGCGTCGGCCGCCGGCAGCGTGCTCGCGCCCGGCATGGCCGCCGTCATGATGGCCACGGGGACCCCCTCGGCGATCTTCTCGGAGCGCAGCCGCTCGAGCAGTTGGGGCCCGTTCATCACCGGCATGACCAGGTCGAGGACCAGAAGGGACGGGCGCCGCTCCCGGAGATAGGCGAGCGCCTCCTCCCCGTTGACCGCCACGTCCACCGCGTAGCCCTCGAACCCGAGGAAATCTGCGATCCCCTGGCGGATGCCGGGGTCGTCCTCTACGACGAGGATGGCCATCGGGTTGAGATAACCGCCCGCCGCCCCAGGCGCCATCCCCCCCAGGCCACGAGCAGGATCGACCCGTACTGGGCCGGCGTGAGTCCGGCGTAGCGGGCATCGGCGTAGGCGACGTCGGAAGCGCGCAGGAAGTCGAGGAGGAACCGGGCCACGCCGTAGAGGACGGCGAGCAGGCCCAGGAGCTTGCCGTCGAGCCGGTGCCGGGCCCAGAGGCGCCAGAGGAGCGCGGCGATGGCGAAGAGGACCACCGCCTCGTAGAGCCCGAGGTCGTGGCGGGCGCCGCCCGGGAAGTCCACGGCGAGGGGAAAGCGCGTGAGCCGGCCGGGGTGGTCGTGGACCAGGAAGCACCCGATGCGCGCGATGGCCCACCCGGTGGGCATGCCCACGGCGAAGGCGTCCCCGTAGCGGGAGAGCGGCACTCCCCTCTTGCGGAAGAAGACGATGGCCGCGGCGAGCCCCCCGGCGAGCCCCCCGAAGGAGGAGAGGCCGTCCCAGAACTCGAGCACCCGTCGCGGGCTGCGCATCTCGTCCGGGTGGTAGAGGCCGACGTGCACCAGGTGGGCGACGGCGATGCCGGCGAGAACGCCCCAGATGGCGAAGTCGAGGACGGGGTGGGGGTCGAGGCCCCGCCTCCGCGCCTCCCAGGCGGTGGCGCGGACGCCGGTGGCCACCCCCAGCGCCGCGAGGACGCCGAAGGCCTGGACGCTGACCGGGCCCACCCGGAGGGCAGGCGGCTCGAACCAGGGGATCAAGGGAGGAGACCGGCCCGGCCGGGGCGGCTAGCGAAGCGCGCCGGCCACCGCGAACGAGAGGACCGCGAGCGCGGCCGCGGCGAGGAACTGCAACCAGAGGCCGGTCTCGGCAGGACGGGGCGCGGGGATGGCGACGGCTCGGGTGGTCTCGTGCAAGCGCTTCATGCTCTTTCCATTACCGGGCGCGGGCCATGGCGCCAGGGGAAATCACGGCCGGCTCCGCCCTCGCCACGGCGGCCTCGGGGGAGCGGGCCCGGGCCTCGGCGACGGCACGGCGCATGGCCCCGGGGTCCGGGACGACGGCGTTGAGGATGAAGGCGCCTTCCAGCGCGAGGGACAGGGCGACGAGGGCGGCGGGCTTCCACATGGCGAACCTCCTGGTCCACCTCCCTACGCGGCCGCCGGCGGCCTATTTCGAGCCCGGGG
>DAIEMM010000092.1 GCA_027349605.1 Anaeromyxobacteraceae bacterium | reverse complement strand
TGCAGGCCCTCGAGCGCCTGGAGGACTTCGCGCCCGACCTGGTCCTCACCGACCTGCGCATGCCGCGCATGGACGGCATGGAGCTGCTCCGGCGCATCGGCACGGGGCCGGCGGCGCCCCGGGTGGTGATGGTCACCGCGCACGGCTCGGAGCGGCAGGCCGTCGAGGCCATCAAGGCCGGCGCCTGGGACTACTTCCGCAAGCCCTTCGAGCCCGAGGAGCTCCTCGCGGTGGTGCGGCGCGCCACCGAGGCGGCGCGCCTGCGGGCCCAGAACGAGAGGCTGGCCGGGGAGCTCGCCCTCTCCCGCACCATGATCTTCGACTCGCCGGCCATGAGCCGGCTGGCGTCGCTCGTGGCCCGCGTCGGCCCCCGGGACGTTGCGGTGCTGCTCACCGGCGAGAGCGGGACGGGCAAGGAGCGGGTGGCCGAGGCGCTGGTCCAGGCCTCCCGCCGGGCCACGCGCCCCTACGTCCGCTTCAACTGCGCGTCCCTGGTGGCCGAGCTGGCCGAGGCCGAGCTCTTCGGCCACGCCCGCGGGGCCTTCACCGGCGCGGTGCGGGCCCGCGTCGGCCTCTTCGGGGAGGCGGACGGCGGCACGATGCTCCTCGACGAGGTGGGCGAGCTCCCGCTTCCCCTGCAGGCGAAGCTCCTGCGCGTCCTGCAGGAAGGCGAGGTGCGGCCGGTCGGCGAGGAGCGTTCACGCAAGGTGGACGTGCGCGTCATCGCCGCCACCCACCGCGACCTGGCCGACCTGGTGGCGCGCGGCGCCTTCCGCGAGGACCTGTACTGGCGGCTCAACGTGGTCCACCTGCACGTGCCGGCGCTGCGCGAGCACCCGGAGGACATCCCCCTGCTGGCGCGCCACTTCCTCTCCCGCTTCGCGGAGCGCTTCGGCACCGGGCCCATGCGGGTGAGCGACGAGGTCTTCGCACGGCTCGCCGCCTGGCACTGGCCGGGCAACGTGCGGGAGCTGGAGCACGCCATCGAGAAGCTGGTGGCCCTGTCCCACGAGGGCGAGCTCGACCCCACCCTGCTCCCTCCCGGCGCCGAGGGCGGCAAGGAGCGGGGGGAGGAGCCGGCCATGACGCTCAAGGCGCGGGTCGACGCCTTCGAGCGCGGGCTCGTCGTGGAGGCGCTCCGGGCGGCCGGCGGCAACCGCACCGAGGCCGCCCGCAAGCTGGGCATCTCGCGCGTCACCCTCCACGACAAGCTCCACAAGCACGGGCTGGCCCGTGGAGGGGACGAGTAGCGAGGACCGCCTACTTCTTCGCCTTGGCGGCCTTCTCGGCCTTCACCTCGACCGACTTCGCGGTGATGGCGTACTCCACGGTCACCTTGGCGCCCTTCTTGAGCTCGCCCGAGACCTTGGTGTCGGCGCTGCGGGCCATCTCGAACTTCTCCCCCTTGTTCTTTCCGCCGGTGGCCTTCACGGTGATGGACGTCGGGGTGACTTCCTCGATCTCGCCGGTCACCTGGTAGGCGAGGGCGCTCGAGGCGAAGGCGATGGCGGACAGCGCGGCCAGGATGCGGGTCTTCGTCATGGCGGTCGTTCCTCTCGGAATGGGCGGCTCCTCCGGTGCATCGGCCGCCCGGGTCTGGCGCGCAGGTTAGCCGATCGGGAACGGGTTCCGCGAGCCCGGGGCCCCTTTCGGCGTTATCCTCGGGCGCTAAGCGAGGGCCCATGACCAACGCACGCTTCCACGTCCCGCCTCCGAAGAACGAGCCCAACCTCCACTACGGCCCGGGGACGCCCGAGAAGGCGGCGCTCAAGGCCGAACTGGCCCGCATGGCGGCCACCGAGATCGAGATCCCTGTCGTGGTGGGCGGCCGGGAGATCCGCACCGGGAACGTCGCCGAGGTGCGCATGCCCCACCGGCACGGCCACGTGCTCGCCCGGTTCCACCAGGCCGGTCCGGAGGAGGTGACGCTCGCCGCCACCGCCGCACGGGAGGCCCGCCGCGAGTGGGGAGCCATGGCCTGGCACGACCGGGCCGCCGTCTTCCTCAAGGCGGCCGAGCTGCTAGCCGGCCCCTGGCGCCAGGTCCTCAACGCCGCCACCGTGCTCGGACAGTCGAAGACCGTCTTCCAGGCGGAGATCGACAGCGCCTGCGAGGCCATCGACTTCTGGCGCTGGAACGTGGCCTTCGCCGACGAGATCTACGCGCAGCAGCCCGTGTCCTCCCCGGGGATCTGGAACCGCGTCGAACACCGGCCCCTGGAGGGATTCGTCTTCGCGGTGACGCCGTTCAACTTCACCGCCATCGCCGCCAACCTCCCCACCTCCCCGGCCATCATGGGGAACACCGTGCTCTGGAAGCCCGCCTCGACCGCGGTGCTCTCGGGCTGGTACCTCCTGAAGCTGCTCGAGGAGGCGGGGCTGCCGCCCGGCGTGGTGAACTTCCTGCCCGGCGCCGGGCGTTCCGTCGGCGATCCGGTGCTGGCCCACCCCGACTTCGCCGGGATCCACTTCACCGGCTCCACCCCGGTCTTCCAGGGAATGTGGCGCACCATCGCGGGCAACCTGGCGAAGTACCGCAGCTACCCGCGCATCGTGGGAGAGACCGGCGGCAAGGACTTCGTGTTCGCCCACCCGTCGGCGCACGTCGGCGCGCTGGTCACGGCGCTGGTCCGCGGGGCCTTCGAGTACCAGGGGCAGAAGTGCTCCGCGGCGTCGCGCGCCTACGTGCCGCAGAGCCTGTGGCCGCGGGTGAAGGAGCGGCTCGTCGCCGAGACCGAGGCCCTGCGCATGGGCGACCCTGCCGACTTCCGGACCTTCCTGGGGGCGGTCATCGACCGGAACGCCTACGAGAGCATTTCACGCTACGTCGACGTGGCCCGGAACTCCCCGGACGCGCGCATCCTGGCCGGCGGGACCCGCGACCCGTCGGAGGGCTGGTTCATCCGCCCGACCGTGGTCGAGACCACCAATCCGCACTTCCAGCTCATGGAGGAGGAGATCTTCGGTCCGGTGCTGACGGTCTTCGTCTACCCGGACGGGAAGCTCGACGAGACCCTGGCCCTCTGCGACCAGACGTCGCCGTACGCCCTGACGGGCGCCGTCTTCGCCCAGGACCGGCGCGCCATCGTCCAGATGGCGAAGGCGCTCGAGAACGCCGCCGGCAACTTCTACGTGAACGACAAGCCCACCGGCGCCGTGGTGGGCCAGCAGCCCTTCGGGGGCGCGCGCGCCAGCGGGACCAACGACAAGGCCGGCGCCCTGTCCAACCTCATGCGCTGGGTCTCCCAGCGGTCCATCAAGGAGAACTTCGTCCCGCCCACCTCGGTGCCCTACCCGCACCACCAGGAACCCTGAGTTGAGCCCCCGCAAGACCCCCCGCAGCGTCCACCTCGCGTCGCTCGCCCTGCTGCTCGCCGCGTCGGTGCAGGCCGGGTTCGCCCTGGTCGTCTCGGCCACCAGCCAGGTGGGATTCGCCCAGTGGATCTTCGCCGCGGTGGTGATGGGCGTGCTCGTCTGGGGAATCGCCCGCGGGTACCGCCTGGCCTGGCTGTGGGGGCGGTACCTCAGCCTGTTCCTGTCGGCGATGGTCCTCGTGAGCGTCGGATTCGGCGCGTGGAAGAGGGAGATCCCCTGGACCTGGGCGGCCGTGCTCCTCGGAGGGCTGGTGCTGCCGCTCGTCGTCACCTCGGTGGCGCTCGGCCGCGCCACCGCCCTCGCGTGGTTCGATCTCGTCTGTCCCAGGTGCCGGACGGCCAGCAGCCGCGGGAACGACTTCCTCTTCCGCACGGCGCGCTGCCGGAACTGCGGCGAGGTCTGGTAGGGGGGGCCTGCTAGGCCTCGCCGGGAACCCGGAACCGCACCGTGGTTCCCAGCCCGGGCCGGCTCTCCACCGCGATGGTCCCGCCGTGGGCCTCCACGATGCGCTTGGCCAGCGCCAGCCCCAGGCCGACTCCCCCGGTACCCCGGGCCCGGCTGCGGTCGGTCCGGAAGAACGGCGTGAAGAGGCGGGCGACGTCCTGCGGTTCCACGCCGATCCCCTCGTCGCGGACGGAGACGACGAGGGCGACCCCGTCGCTCCGCGCCAGGAGCTCCACCGGGGCGGGCGCCTCCGAGTACTTCGCCGCGTTGTCGAGCAGGTTGTCGATCACGCGCCGGAGCATGGCAGGGTCGGCGACGAGCCCGGGAAGCGATCCCTCGATCCGGACGGCCAGCATCCGGTCTGGGTGGGAGCGGCGGAAGCGCTCGACGGCCCGATCGACGATCTCCCGGGCCGTCACCTGCTGGAGGCGGAGCGGGACCTCGCCCCGGCCGCCGGCCTGGTCGAGCCGGGCCGCCGTGAGGACGTCACCCAGCAGCTGGTCGAGTTCCGCGAGGTCCATGCGGATCGCCTCCAGGTACTTCCGGGCCCGATCCACGTCGCCCTCGGCGGCCAGGTCGAGCGCGACGCGGATCCGTGCGAGCGGCGTCCGCAGCTCGTGGGAGACGTCGGCGAGGAGCTGCCGCTCCGCCCGGACCAGCCCCTCCAGCCGGGACGCCATGTCGTCGAAGGCCGCGGAGAGCTCGCCCACCTCGTCGCCCCGGCGCAACCCGGCGCGGGCCGTCAGGTCCCCGGCCCCGAGCTTGCGGGCCGCGTCGGTGAGCCTCTCCATGGGGCGGGCGAGCGCGCGGGCCAGCGGGAAGGCCGCCAGCGCCAGCACGATGAGCCATGCCGAGATGAAGGCCGCCGCCCGCTCGACCGGGACGGACCGGGGCGCGGCCGCGACGATGAGGTAGCCGGGGGAGCTGCCTGCCACGCGGGTCGCCCAGACCGGGCGGTCGTCCTCGTAATACTTCTGCAGCCCGTCGTCGAGCCGGGCCCGCTGCTCCTCGGGCAGGGGCGGCGCCTCGCCGACGCTGGCCACCACGCGCCCGCCATCGAGCCGGTAGGCCATGTCCACCCGGAAGGCGTCGGCCATCTGCCGGAGATCGGCCTGGATGCGCTCCGGCTCGTCCGGGTGCCCGGCGACGTGCTCGGCCGCGAACCGGGTGAGCTTGGCGGTGCCCCGCACCAGGGGACTGCGCGCCGTCAGCGTGCCGACCACCACGTTCGCGAGGGCCACCAGGGCGAGCAGGGCCAGCCCGGCCAGGTAGACCCGCCAGAAGAGGCGAGGGTGCTTCAGCCGCCACGCGCTCAATCCGGCTCCGCCGCCAGCATGTACCCGGCCCCTCGTACCGTCTTCAGCATCCGGGGGTTCTTGGGGTCGTCGCCGAGCTTCTGGCGCAGGCGGGAGACGTGGACGTCCACCGACCGGTCGAAGGCGTCCTCGGCGCTGCCGCCGGCCAGCTCGATGAGCTGCTCGCGGGAGAGGACGCGTCCGGCGCGGGAGGCCAGCGCGTAGAGCAGGGAGAACTCGTAGCCGGTGAGCACGATCTCGTGCTCCCGGAGGACCACGCGGCGGGCGCCCGGGTCGAGGACCAGCGGGCCCACGCGGACGGTCTTCACCGAGGGTCCTACCTGGCCCCGGACCCTCCGCACCACGGCGTGGATGCGCGCCAGGAGCTCCCGCGGGGAGAAGGGCTTCGCGAGGTAGTCGTCGGCGCCGAGGTCGAGCCCCTTGACCCGGTCGGCCTCCTCGCCCCGCGCCGTGAGCACGAGGATGGGGACGTCGGACTGCGTCCGCAGCTCCCGGCAGACGTCGAGGCCGCTCTTGCCCGGGAGCATGAGGTCGAGGAGCACCACGTCGTAGGGGCGGTGGAGCGCCTGCTCGAGACCCGACGCGCCGTCGCCGGCGCAGGTCACCACCACGCCGTGGCCGCCGAGGTACTCGGCGGTCAGCGCGGCGAGCCTGGCGTCGTCCTCGACGAGGAGCGCGGTGAGGACCGGGTCGGTGGCCACCAGCGCATCATAGTCGCGACCCCCCTTGCCTCCGCAGGGAACCTGGGTGAAGAAGTGTGAATCGCATGAGCCTCGTATCCTCCCGCGAACTCTCGCTCGCCTTCGGCGCCGACGTCCTGTTCGACGGGGTGTCGTTCTCCATCGGTCCCCACGACCGCATCGGGCTGGTGGGGCCGAACGGAACCGGCAAGTCGAGCCTGCTCCGCATCCTGGCGGGAGAGCGCTCTCCGGACGGGGGGGCGCTGGTGTTCCGCCGCGGCTCGCGCATCGGCTACCTTCCGCAGGACGTGTCGTCGCTCCCCGAGGGCAGCATCGTCGAGGCGGTGCTCTCCTCGGTCCCGGGCCGGGACGCCCTGGAGGGCCGCCTCCTCGCCACCGAGGCGGCGCTC
>DAIEMM010000088.1 GCA_027349605.1 Anaeromyxobacteraceae bacterium | reverse complement strand
GTTCACATCCCGCCGAAGGGGCGATCGGCGATGAGGTAGAAGCCTTGCTCGGACGGGGTCACCGCCCCCTGGAACGGGTGGTCGAGAGCGACGGTGACGAATACCACGAGCCCCACGAAGGCGGCCATGATGCCCACCAGGAAGAGGTGCAGGGTGGTGTCGTCGTCGGTGACGAAGAGGGTGGCCCCGGTGAGGGCCATCGCCGCCCCCACCAGGAGGACGACCCAGACCACCGTCGGCAGGGAGTTCGACGACGCCTGGATGCGCGCGCGGCGGGCCTCGGAGGCGGTGGTGAGCTCGCGAAGCGTCTCGGCGTGCACCATCTGGTCGGGGAGGTTCCGGGGCTCGAACTCGCCGAGCAGGACGTTCAGCGTCCCGAAGTCGCCCTTCGCCGCCGACGGGTGCTTCCCGGCGCGCTGCTCGGGCCACTCCTTGTCGGCCACCCCGCGCGCGTAGGCGCGGACGAGGCCGTCCATCTCGGTCCGCATCGGCTCCGGATAGAGGACCGCCCGCCGCTGCAGGACCTCCAGGGACGCGACCTCGCGGGAGACCTTCTCGCTCGCCGCCTGGTACTCGCTCCAGGCGCCCACCGCGGTGAGGCTCAGGATGAGGGAGTAGGCGAGCCAGATCTGGGTGCCGAAGTAGGCGGCCTGGTCGGAGCTGCGCTGGAATCGCCACTGCAGGCGGGCCCGCAGGGGGGTGAAGAGCAGCATCCCGCCCAGGGTGATCCCCACGAAGGAGCCGACGATCTCCACGAACAGCGCCGGGAGCGGCTGGCGGAAGAACCACTCCATCGCACGTCCTCCACGCCCCGGGACGGGGCTACTTCAGATGTCGAGGTTCTGCACGTCGAGGGCGTGCTTCTCGATGAACTCGCGGCGCGGCTCGACCGCGTCGCCCATGAGCACGCTGAAGACGTCGTTGGCCTCGACGGCGTCGTCCACCCGGACCTGGAGCATGGTGCGCCGGGCCGGGTCCATGGTGGTCTCCCAGAGCTGCTCGGGGTTCATCTCGCCGAGCCCCTTGTAGCGCTGGATGGTCTGCCCCTGGGCCGCGGCCTTCTTGAGCGCGGTCACCGCGGCGAAGACGTCGGGGACCTCCTCGACGCCGTCCCCGGAGTGGAGCGTGAACGGGCCCGGGCCGATCTCGGCGAGCGCACCGTGGAGCGCGGAGAGGTCGGTCCACTCCGCGGTGGAGAGGTAGTCGAAGTCGAGCCGGGTCTCGCGCGGCGCGCCGGCCACGGTGGTCTGGAAGATCAGCTTGTCGCGCCCGTGCTCCTCGTCCCGCTCGATCTTGGCGCCGCGGATCTCGATGTCCGGGTAGAGCCTCTGCGCCTTTTGCGGGATGGCCTCGGCGAGCGCCTTCACCGCGGCGTGGTCGCGGAGCGTGTCGGCGTCGAGGTCGCCCTGCTGGATGGCGGCGTCGACGATGCGGGAGTCGCGGCGCCGGTCGGTGACGGCGAGCAGGGCGCGGAAGGTGCGCACCTCCTCGGCCAGCCGCTTCAAGTCGTTGCTGCAGATCTCCTGGTCTCCGGAGACGAGCCTCGCCCTCTCGGTGCCGATGGAGAGCAGGTACTCGTCGAGCGCCCCCTCGTCCTTCAGGTAGTTCTCCTTCTTGCCCTTCTGGATGCGGTAGAGCGGCGGCTGGGCGATGTAGACGTAGCCCTTCTCGACGAGCGCCGGCATCTGCCGGAAGAAGAAGGTGAGGAGCAGCGTGCGGATGTGGCTGCCGTCCACGTCCGCGTCGGTCATGATGACGATGCGGTGGTAGCGCGCCTTCTCGGCGTCGAACTCGCCGGGGCCGATGCCGGTGCCCAGCGCGGTGATGATGGTGGCGATCTCGACCGAGGAGAGCATCTTGTCGAAGCGGGCCCGCTCGACGTTCAGGATCTTGCCGCGCAAGGGCAGGATGGCCTGGGTGCGCCGGTCGCGCCCCTGCTTGGCCGAGCCGCCGGCGCTGTCTCCCTCGACGATGTAGATCTCGCTCTCGGCGGGGTCCTTCGACTGGCAGTCGGCGAGCTTTCCCGGCAGGGACGCGCCGTCGAGGGCCCCCTTGCGGCGCACCGTCTCGCGCGCCTTGCGGGCGGCGATGCGGGCCCGGGCCGCCTCGGCCACCTTGGCCATGACGCGCTTGGCGAGCGGCGGGTTCTCCTCCAGCCAGGCGCCCAGCCGGTCGTTGACCATGGTCTCGACGATCGACTTGGCCTCGGTGTTGGAGAGCCGGGTCTTGGTCTGGCCCTCGAAGGCCGCGCCGGGGAGCCGGATGGAGATGACGGCGGCGAGCCCCTCGCGCATGTCGTCGCCCGAGGGCATCTCCTCCTTCAGCTCCTTGAAGAGGTTGTTCTTCGTGCCGTACGCGTTGAGCGTGCGGGTGAGCGCGGCCTTGAAGCCGACCAGGTGCGTGCCGCCCTCGTGGTTGTGGATGTTGTTGGCGAAGGCGAAGACCTTCTCGTCGTAGCCGTCGTTCCACTGGAGGGCGATGTCCACGGAGGCCTCGCCGTTCTCGGTGGGCATCTCCTGGTGCAGCTTGATGGGCGGGTCGAAGAGGGTCTGGCGGCTCTTGTTCAGGTAGGCGACGAACTCGCGGATGCCGTCCTTGAAGAGGAACTCGTGCTTCTTGCCGCTGCGCTCGTCCTCCACCGTGATCTTGAGGCCGGGGTTCAGGAAGGCCAGCTCGCGCAGCCGCCCGGAGAGGGTCTCGAAGCTGAACTCCTTCGCCTCGAAGAGCGGGAAGTCGGGGCGGAAGGTGACGCGCGTGCCGCGCCGGTGGGTCTCGCCGATGGCGGCGACCTTGCCGGTGGGGTGACCCCGCTCGTAGCGCTGCGCGTAGACCTTGCCGTCGCGGTAGACCTCGACCTTGAGCCACTCGGAGAGCGCGTTCACGCAGGTGACGCCCACGCCGTGGAGGCCGCCCGAGACCTTGTAGGCGTTCGACTCGAACTTCCCGCCGGCGTGGAGCTTCGTCATCACCACGTCGAGGGTGTCCATCCCGGTGACGGTGGGGTGAGGCCCCACCGGGATGCCGGAGCCGTTGTAGAGGACCGTCACCGAGTTGTCGGTGTGGATGGTGACCTCGATCTGGTCCGCGCGGCCGGCCATGGCCTCGTCGACCGAGTTGTCGACGACCTCGAAGACGAGGTGGTGGAGGCCCCGCTCCCCGACGTCGCCGATGTACATGTTGGGCCGCTTGCGGACGGCCTCCAGCCCCTCGAGGACCTTGATGGCCTCGGTGCCGTAGCCTGCCGCGTTCCCGATGTCGGACGCTGGCGTCGGTGCGGATGCGTTGTTTTCCAGGGGGATCTCGCGGGGTTTTTGTCGAGGATTTTCGAAGGCTTGTGAGCGAATGGATATAACAGAGCCGGTCGGCCCCGGCAACCCCGAATGATGGGTTCAACTGCCTGGAATCACAGGTGGAAAATCTGTCTCGAAGGTGCCGGCCCGAACCCGGTAGAAGACCGCGCCGTCGCCGGCGGCGGGCTCGAGCAGGCGGCGGTCCGTCGTGGTGAGGAACGCCTGCCCGGGAAGTGCCGAGAGGTGGTTCAGCAGGTGCTCGTTCTTCGCCGGATCGAGCTCGGAGGAGACGTCGTCGAGCAGGAGCAGCGGCGGCCGTCCCAGCTTGTCGCGGAGGTTCTCGATCTCGGCGATCTTGAGGGCGAGGACGATGGCGCGCTGCTGCCCCTGGGAGCCGTAGGGGCGGACCCCTTTCCCTCCCAGCGCCAGGGTGAGGTCGTCCATGTGCGGGCCGGCGGAGGTGTAGCCCTTGTCCCGGTCGCGGCCGAGGCGATGGACGAGCGCCTCGGCGAGACGCGAGGCGATCTCCTCCTCGCTCCCGTCCACCGGGATCCCCGCGGCGGGCCGGTAGGCGAGCCGGGCCTCGGCCGCCTCCGGTCCGGAGATCTCGGCGAAGGCCTCGGCCACGCGCGGGGCGAGTTCGGCCACGAGCGCGAGCCTGCGGGCCACGAGTCGCGCGCCGGCGCGGACGAGCGGCTCCCGGAAGCTCTCCTCCACCTCCGGCGAGGAGCTGCGCAAGGCCGCGTTTCGCTCGCGCAGGGCGCGCAGGTAGTCGCGGGCCTCGGAGAGGACGGCCGGCCAGCGGTTGAAGGCGGCCCTGTCGAGGAAGCGCCGTCGCTGGTCGGGGCCTCCCTTCACGAGGAGGAGGTCGTCGGGCGAGAAGCAGACGGCGGCGCGCCCCTCGAAGAAGGCGTCGAGCCGGTCGGAGGAGGAGAGCGTCTTCCCGTCGAGGAACGCGGTCCGGCCCTCCGGCCCGATCTCCACGGCCACGCTGCGGGTTCCGCCCGGCCCCTCGAAGTCGCCCTGGACGCGGGCCCGCTCGGCACCGAAGCGGACGAGCTCGGCGAGCCGGGTGGCTCGGAGCGGCCGGAGCGTGCAGAGCAGGAAGATCGCCTCGAGGAGGTTCGTCTTCCCCTGCCCGTTCGGCCCGACGAGCACGGTCGAGCGCCGGGAGGGCTCGAGCCGCGCCTCGTGGACGTTCCGGAAGTCGCGCAGCGAGAGGGAGAGGAGCCGCACGTCGTCGGGCCGGCCGCCCGCAGGCGGCCCCCGCCTCAGATCCGCATGGGCATGATGACGGCGGTGAAGTGCTCGGCGGCCTCGCCGGCCGGCCGGACCACGCCGGGCGACAGGTCGTCGGCGAGCTCGAGGCGCACGTCGGCGTCGTGGAGGACGGTGAGGACGTCGATGAGGTACTTGGCGTTGAAGCCGATCTTGAGCGGCTCGCCGTCGTAGTCGACCGGGACGTCCTCGCGGGCCTCGCCCAGGTCGGGGTTCTGGGCGCCGATGCGCAGGTTGCCCTTCTCGAGCTCGAGCTTCACCGCGTTCGACTTCTCGGAGGAGAGCAGCGAGACGCGTCGGAGGGTCTGGAGGAGGCGCTCCCTGCCGAGGGAGGCCACCTTCTCGCCGGCCTTGGGGATGACCTGGCGGTAGTCGGGGAAGGAGCCCTCGATGAGCCGCATCACCAGCACCACGCCGGGCCGGCGGAAGACGGCCGAGTTGTCGGCGAAGCCGAGCTCGCCCTTGGGCTTCTCCTCCGCACCCTCCATGGCCTCGGAGAGCAGCTTGCGGAGCTCGGCGATGCCCTTGCGGGGGAGGATGACCCCCTTCTTCAGCTTGAAGTCCCCCTCGACCGCCGCGTCGGCCATGGAGAGCCGGTGGCCGTCGGTGGCGACGAACCGCATCGCGCCGGCGACGGGCTCGAAGTAGACGCCGTTCAGGTTGTAGCGGGTCTCGTCGGTGGAGGCCGCGAAGGCGGTACGCTCGACGAGACCCAGCACCGTGTCCGGGTCGACGGAGACGAACGCGACCTTCTCGAACTTGGGGAGCGCCGGGAAGTCCTCGGCAGGCAGGCCTACGAGGCGGAACTCGGCCTGGCCGGCCTTCACCTCGAGGTGGTTGTTGGCCGTCCTCTTCAGCGAGACGACCTTCTCGCCGGAGAGCGACTTCACGATGTCGAAGAGGTGACGGGCCGAGACCGCCAGGCCGCCCTCCTTCGCCACCTCGGCCGCGTGCGTCCCCGACACGGAGACGTCGAGGTCGGTGGCGGAGACGGACAGCTCCCCGGCCTTCCGGGCCTCGAGCAGCACGTGGGAGAGGATGGGCATCGTGCTCTTCTTCTCGACGATGCCCTGCGAGCGGGCGAGGGCGCGGGTCAGTTCCGGGACGCCGATCTTCAGTTCCATG
>DAIEMM010000083.1 GCA_027349605.1 Anaeromyxobacteraceae bacterium | reverse complement strand
AGGGACCCACGCGATGACCGATCCCCGGACCGTCCTCGTCACCGGCGCCACCGCCGGATTCGGGGAAGCCACGGCCGAGCGCTTCGCCCGGGACGGTGATCGCCTCGTCATCGCCGGGCGCCGCGCCGACCGGCTCGAGGCGCTCGCGAGGCGCCTCTCCGCGCTGGCTCCCGTCCTCCCCCTGACCCTCGACGTCCGCGACCGAGCCGCGGTGGAGCGAGCCCTCTCCACCCTGCCCGCCGACTTCGCCCGGATCGACGTGCTCGTCAACAACGCCGGGCTGGCGCTCGGCCTCGAGCCCGCCCACCGCGCCAGCGTCGACGAGTGGGAGCAGATGATCGACACCAACGCCCGCGGGCTCGTGGTGGTGACCCGCCAGGTCCTGCCCGGCATGGTGGAGCGCGGGCGGGGCCACGTGGTCAACCTGGGCTCGGTGGCGGCCAGCTACCCCTACCCCGGCGGCAACGTGTACGGAGCCACCAAGGCCTTCGTCCACCAGTTCTCGCTGAACCTCAGGGCCGACCTGGTGGGCAGCGGCGTGCGCGTCACCTGCATCGAGCCCGGCATGGCCGAGACCGAGTTCTCCCTCGTCCGCCTCAAGGACGCCGAGAAGGCCCGGGCGGTCTACCAGGGCGTCACGCCGCTCTCGGCGGCCGACGTGGCCGACGCCGTCCACTGGGTGGTCACCCGCCCCCCGCACGTGAACGTGAACCTGCTCGAGCTCATGCCGGAGCAGCAGGCCTTCTCCCCCTTCGCCGTGAAGCGGCGCTAGCCGGGTCGCACGTGCCCGGCGAAGCGCTCGTCCCCGGACTCGGAGTCGCCCCCGCCCCGTTCCGGGCCGCGGACGCCGCCGACCGGCTCGCGCGCCTGGGCCGCCGCCTGGGATCGGCCGCGCCCGAGGTCGTCGAGCTCTGCCGGATGGCTCCCGACCCCGACCTGGCGCTCACCGGCGTGGAGCGCTACCTCGACGTCGCCGAGTTGCCCCGCGGACGCGACCTGGTCGAGGCCCTGGTGCTCCTCACCGGGTCGTCCCGGCTGGCCACCCAGGCCCTGGCCCGCGACCCCGGGCTCCTGCGCCGCGCCGCCCGGTCGCCCTGGGTGCGGCGGGAGCGCCCCGAGGCCTCCATGCGCGCCACGCTGGACCGCGCCTCCCGGTGGCTCGCCCCGGAGGACGTCGACGGGCTGCACCGGCTGCTGCGGCGCTTCGCGGCCCGGGAGGTGGTGCGCATCGCGCTGCGCGACCTGCGCCGCGCCCGCGTCGACGAGGTCACCGGCGCGCTCTCCTCCCTCGCCACGTCGGCGCTCCACACGGCCATCACCTTCCACGACCGGCGGCTCCGCGCCCGGCACGGGCCACCCTCGGGGCTCGAGGACCGGCCCCCCGGAGCCGGCTTCTGCGCCGTCGCCATGGGGAAGCTGGGAGCCCGGGAGCTCAACTTCTCCTCGGACATCGACCTCGTCTACGTCTACGCGCCCGACGGGACCACGACCGGCGACCGCCCCCTCACCCACTTCGCCTACTTCGCCAGGCTGGCCGAGCTCGTGACCGAGAGCCTCTCCAAGGTGACCGAGGACGGGATGGTGTTCCGGGTGGACCTGAACCTCCGGCCCGACGGCCGCAGCGGACCCATCGTGAACAGCGTCCGGGCGGCCGAGCTCTACTACCAGACCTTCGGCCGGTCCTGGGAGCGCAACGCCCTGGTGAAGGCGCGCCCCGGCGCCGGCGACCTGGCGGTGGGCGAGGAGCTGCTCGGCCAGCTCGAGCCCTTCGTCTGGCGGCGCTCGCTCGACCTGGGGATCATCGAGGAGATCCAGGCCATGAAGGCCCGCATCGACGCCCGCGCGGGCGCCGAGGGCAAGGACGACCTCAAGCTCGGCCGGGGAGGGATCCGCGAGGCGGAGATCTTCGTCTCGGCGCTGCAACTGCTCCACGGCGGCAAGCTGCGCGACCCGGGCATCCGGGAGCGGGCGGTGCTGCGCGCGCTCGACCGCCTGCTCTTCGCCGGCATCGTGCAGGCCCGCGACCGCGACGCCATCTCCGACGCCCACCTGTTCCTGCGACGGGCCGAGCACCGGGTCCAGATGGTGGACGGGCGCCAGACCCATCGCCTCCCCCCGCCCGAGGAGCGGCTCGGCCTGGCCCGGTCCATGGGGTACGCCGACGTGGAGAGGTTCGAGGCGGCCCTGGCCGCCCACCGCGATCGCGTCGCGTCCCTGTTCTCGGGTCTCCTCGGGACGCCGGCCGGGGCGGCCCCCCTGGACCCGGAGCTGGCGCTGCTCGCCGACCAGCAGGTCGAGCCCGGGCGCCGCCGCGAGATCGCCCTTCACCGCGGCTTCGAGAACCCGGACCAGGCGCTGGCCGCCCTCGACGCCCTGGCCCGGCGCCCGACCCCCTTCTCGCGCATGGGGGACCCGGCCGCCGCCGTGGCGCTCCTCGTCGAGGTCGTGGCCACGCCCGACCCCGGCCAGGCCATCGCCCACCTCTCCGAGTTCGCGGCCGCCCTCAAGTCTCCCGAGCCGTACTTCCGGCTCCTGCGCGACTCACCGCGCGTCCTCCGCCAGCTGGTCTCCCTCTTCGGCACCTCCGACTTCCTCTCCCAGCGCTTCCTCCGCCACCCCGAGCTGGTCGACCAGCTGCTCCGCGACGACCAGGTGGTCCTGGAGAAGGGCCTCCCGGTCTTCCGCGAGGAGATCGCCTCGCGCCTCGCCACCGTGCCTCCGGGGACGCAGATCGACGAGGCCATGGAGAGGAAGCTGGCCGAGCTGCGCCGGGTGAAGAACGAGGAGGTCCTGCGCATCGCCATGCACGACATCGCCGGCAGCATCGGGCTGTCGAGCGTGGCCGAGCAGCTCTCCGACCTGGCCGAGGCGCTCCTCGGGGCCGCGCTCCAGCTGGCCGAGGAGGAGGCGCGGGCGAAGGGACGGATGCCGCCCGGGCGCCTCACGGTGATGGCGCTCGGGAAGCTCGGCGGGCGAGAGCTCGGCTACCACTCCGACCTCGACCTCATCTTCCTCTACCCTGCCACCGAGCCGGGCGTGGTCGACGCCCCCGGCCAGACCCCGGCACACATCCTCTACGCCCGCCTCGCGGAGCGCTTCCTCTCCTTCCTCCAGATGCCGCTCCGCGAGGGGTTGCTCTACAAGATCGACACGCGCCTGCGCCCGTCCGGCAACCAGGGGGCGCTGGTCACGAGCGACCAGGGCTTCGCGCGCTACCACCTCGCCCACGCCGACAGCCCCCAGGCGCGCAGCCAGCTCTGGGAGCGGCAGGCCCTCCTGCGGGCGCGACTCGCCGCGGGGGACGAGGCCCTCTACGCCCGCATCCGGCGGGACGTCCTCGACCCGGTGCTCTTCGGGGCTCCCGGGGACGCCGCGGCGCTCGTCACCGAGGTGCGCCGCATGCGGGACCGGATGGAGAGCGAGATCGGGAAGGAGGCTTCCCGGGGCAAGAACCCCAAGGTCGGGCGGGGCGGGATCGTCGACGTCGAGTTCGCCGTCCAGTACCTGCAGCTCGCCCACGGCCACGACCACCCCGGCATCCGCTCCCCGTCGACCCCGGTGGCGCTCCGCAGGCTTCGCGAGGCCGGGCTGCTGCGCGACGCCACCTACGCGGCGCTGGCCCAGGGCTACGAGTTCCACCGGCGGCTCGCCACCCGGATGCGCATCGTCCACGACTACGGGATCGACTACCTCCCGGCCGGGGGGCACGCGCTCGCCCAGCTGGCGCGGCGCCTCGGCTACCACGGCGAGGACCCTGGGGCACGGCTCCTCGCGGAGTACACCCGGGTCACCGACGCCGTGCGCGCCGCCTTCCTCGAGGTCATGACGGCTTAGGGCCCTTCCCTTCCGGGCGCGGCGCCGTTATGGATGGAGTCGCCCCCGGGAGGCGCCTCGCTATGGAAATCCGCTACGACCTCAAGCCGCGCTCGGAGCGCCGCCAGGCCCCGTTCCACCCCGACGGTCCCCTGCCCTTCGGGCAGCTGCGCACCGACCACATGTTCCTCATGGACTACGAGGAAGGGCGGTGGGTGGACCCTCGCATCGTCCCCTATGGCCCCCTCTCCCTCCCCCCGGGCGCGGTGGTCCTGCACTACGCGCAGGAGATCTTCGAGGGCGCCAAGGCCTTCCTCCACGACGACGGCGAGATCCACGCCTTCCGGATCGACAAGAACGCGGCCCGGCTGAACCGCTCCGCGGGCGGCGTGCTCATCCCGCCCGTCCCCGAGGACGACCAGGTGCAGGCCGTCCTCTCGCTCCTCGACGTGGACCGGCTCTGGGCCCCGCACCAGGACGGCGCGTCGCTCTACATCCGCCCCTTCGTCTTCGGCACCCAGGATTCACTTGGCGTGAAGCCGAGCTCGACCTACACGTTCTGCGTCTTCCTCTCGCCGAGCGGACCCTACTACCCCGCCGGCTTCCGGGAGCCGGTGAAGCTGCTCGTGACCCGCCGGTTCCACCGGGCCGCGCCGGGCGGCACCGGCGCCTTCAAGACCGGCGGGAACTACGCGGCCTCCCTGATGGCGGGCCACGTCGCCCACGAGCACCACGCCAGCCAGGTCCTGTTCCTC
>DAIEMM010000073.1 GCA_027349605.1 Anaeromyxobacteraceae bacterium | reverse complement strand
GGCAGAACGCCGCCATGGCCATGGCCGCCTTCCTCTCCGCCGATCCCTCCGAGCTGGGACTGCCGGCCGCCATGTTCCGGCTGGGGCCGGAGGTGTGGCTGACGCCGAGCCGCACCCCGCCGAGCTAGCGCCGTCCCAGCGCGCCGTCCACCGCCCGGAGCACCTCCGGGATCTCGGCGGGGTGGTTGGGCCAGTGCGGCGCGAAGCGGAGCGCCCCGTCGGGCGTGGCGCAGGCCACCCCGCGCCCCCGCAGCTCCCTCGCCAGCACCGCCGCGCCGAGTCCCGGCGGCGGCTCCAGCGAGAGGATCCCCGAGCGCCCCTCCGTCCGCCGGCTCCGCAGGCTGCGGAAACCCCGCGCCACGAGCTCCGGCTCGAGGAGGTCGAGGTAGCTCCCCACGTGGGCGGCGATGGCCGGGACGCCGAGGGCGAGGAGGATCTCCAGGGAGGCCAGCAGCCCGGCCAGCGGCGCCTCCGGCATTCCGCCCCCCTCCACAAGGTCGGCGCGCCTCCGGATGGGGCGGTCGTAGCGGACCAGGCCAGGGCCCTCGGACAGGAACCGGACCGGGTCCTCGTGCGACAGCCACCCGGCGGTGCGCGGAACGAGCGCGTCGGCGCGCTCCGGGCGCACGTAGAGGAAGCCGGCCCCCAGCGGGCCCATCAGCCACTTGTGCGCCCCGGCGGCGAGGTAGTCGATCCCCCGCACGTCGATCGGCACGCATCCGGCGGCCTGCACGGCGTCGACGAAGATCTGGGTCCCGGCCGCGGCGCACCGGGCGGCCATGGCCGCGATCGGCATGCGGAGCCCGCTGCGGAACTGCACGGCGCTCACGGCGAGGAGGCGGACTCCCCGGGCGAGCTCGGCGTCGAGGAGCGCGAGCCCCTCCTCGTCCGAGCGCAGGAACGCCGCCAGAGGCAGGAAGGCCACCTCGAGGCCGAACAGGCCGGCGGCCTGCTGCCACGGGGTGACGTTGGCGGGGAACTCCCCGTCGAGGAGCAGCACCCGGTCCCCCCTGCGCCAGGGGAAATCGAGGGCCACGGCCTGGATCCCGGCGCTGGTGTTGGAGGTGAGGGCCACGTCGGACGGGGCCGCGCCGAGCAACGCCGCGACGCGCCCCCTCAGCCGTCCACGGCGCTCCAGGGCAGCTCCCACCGCGTCGCCGCCTCTCCGGGCGAAGTCGTCCACCGCCTCCTGCGCCGCCCGCCGGACCGGGTCGGAGGGCGGGGAGACCCCGGCGTGGTTCAGGTACGCCCGCGGCTCGAGGAGCGGGAAGAGCGCGCGATCGCCGAGCCGGGCGACGGTCACTGCGCGGTGTACCCGCCGTCCATGACCGCCACCGAGCCGGTGACGCCGGCCGCTGCGTCGGAGAGGAGGAAGAGCGCGTAGCCCACGATCTCGTCCACCTGGAGGAGCCGGCGCATGGGGACGAGCGGGTAGATGACCTCCTCGAGCACCTTCTCGAGCGGGACGTTCCGGGTGCGGGCCAGGTCGGCGAGCTGGTTGCGCACGAGCGGCGTGTCCACGTAGCCGGGGGCGAGCGCGTTCACCGTGATGCCGTGGGCCGCGCCCTCGAGCGCGGTCACCTTGGTGAGGCCGATGACCCCGTGCTTGGCGCTGTTGTAGGCCGCCTTCCCGGCGAAGCCCACCAGCCCGTTGATGGACGCGACGTTCAGGATGCGGCCGTAGCCTTGCCGCTTCATGGCCGGGAAGGCCCTCTTGATGGCGTAGAACGGGCCGAAGAGCATCACCCGCACGAGTTGCTCGAACCTCGCCGCCGGGAACTCCTCGATCGGGGAGACGTGCTGCAGGCCGGCGTTGTTGACGAGCAGGTCGAGCCGTCCGTGGGCCCGGAGCACCTCGTCGACGGCGGCGTCGACCGCATCCTCCCTGGCCACGTCGGCGGCGAGCCCCATCGCGCCCCGGCCGATCCGGCCGGCGGCGGACTGGGCGCCCTTCCCGTCCAGGTCGGCCACCGCCACGCGCGCCCCCTCCTCCGCCAGCATCTCGGCGATGCGGAACCCGATGCCTCCCGCCGCACCGGTGACCAGCGCGACCTTGCCCTCGAACCTCGTCGCCACGGGAATCCTCCTTCGTCAGGACCGGCGCGACAGCAGCGCCTGGATCTCGCCCACCACGCCGCGCCGGAAGGCCATCACCATCACCACGAAGACCGCGCCGGTGATCACCGTGACCCAGGAGCCGAGGCTGGCCAGGTAGTTCTCCATGGTGACCACGAGCAGCACGCCCACCGAGGGGCCGAGCACCGTTCCCATGCCGCCGAGGAGCGTCATGAGGACCACCTCGCCGCTGCGCTGCCAGGCCACGTCGCCGAGGGTCGCGAACTGCATCGCGATCGCCTTGAGCGATCCGGCCAGGCCGGCCAGCGCGGCGGAGAGGACGAAGGCCAGCAGCTTGTAGCGCTGCACGTCGTACCCGAGGGAGATGGCCCTCGGCTCGTTCTCCCGGATGGCCCGCAGCACCTGCCCGAAGGGCGAGTCGATGGTGCGCTGGATGAGCCAGAACGCGGCCAGGAAGACCGCGTAGGTGAAGAAGTACATGGCGAACGAGTCGCCGAGGTCCAGGAACCCGAGTAGCTTGCCGCGCGGGATCCCCTGCAGCCCGTCCTCCCCGCCCGTCCAGGGCATCTGCACCACCAGGAAGTAGACCACCTGGGCGAGGCCCAGGGTGATCATCGCGAAGTAGATCCCGGACCGCCGCAGGGCCAGGAGGCCGAAGACGAGCCCCAGGGCCGCCGCCACCGCCACCCCGGTGGCCATGGAGAGGAGCACGCCGAATCCCCAGGTCTTGGCGGCGAGCCCGGTGACGTAGGCGGCCGATCCCAGGAAGGCGGCGTGACCGAAGGAGAGCAGCCCGGCGTAGCCGAGGAGCAGGTTGAGGGCGCTCGCGAAGAGCGCCATCACCAGCACGTTCATGGCGAAGACCGGGTAGACCACGAAGGGGGCCGCGACCCCCAGGGCCACGAGCGAAGCCCAGCCCATGAAGACGGCCTGGCCCGACCAGACGCGCCTCACTTCTGCCTCCCGAAGAGGCCGGCGGGCCGGACCAGCAGCACGACCGCCATGAGGACGAAGACCACCACGTTGGCCGCCTCGGGCCAGAGGAACTTGGTGAAGCCCTCGACGAGGCCGACGCCGATGCCGGTCACGATCGAGCCGAGGATGGAACCCATCCCGCCGATCACCACCACGGCGAAGACCACCATGATGAGCGACGACCCCATCATCGGCGTGACCTGGTAGATGGGCGCGGCCATGACGCCGGCGAACCCGGCCAGCGCCACGCCGAACCCGTAGGTGAGCATGAACATGACGGGCACGTTCACCCCGAAGGCCTGGAGCAGCCTCGGGTTCTCGGTGCCGGCCCGGAGGTAGGCCCCGATCGGCGTCTTCTCGATCACGAACCACGAGCCGAGCGAGATCCCGAGCGAGACCACGACCACCCAGGCCCGGTACTTGGGAAGGTACATGAAGCCCAGGTCGAAGCCGCCCCGGAGCAGCTCGGGCACCGGGTACGGGCTGCCCGAGTTGCCGAAGGCGTGGTGGAAGAGCCCCTCGATGACCAGCGCCAGCCCGAAGGTCAGGAGCAGGCCGTAGAGGTTGTCGAGGCCCTGGAGCCTCCGCAGGAAGACCCTCTCGACGACGAGCCCCGTCGCGCCCACAACGAGCGGCGAGAGCAGGAGCGCCCACCAGTACCCGATGCCCAGGTACTGGAGCCCCATCCACGCCAGGAAGGCTCCCAGCATGTACTGCGCGCCGTGCGCGAAGTTCACCACGTCGAGCAGGCCGAAGATGATGGCCAGCCCGAGGGAGAGCAGCGCGTAGAACGAGCCGTTGATGAGGCCGAGCAGGAGCTGGCCGGAGAGGGCCTGGATCATCCGGCTGCTACTTCTTCACGAGCGGGCACTTGTCGGAGACGGGGGGGAAGGCCTCGGCCGCCGGGATGACCTTGGCGATCTTGTAGTAGTCCCACGGGTACTTCGACTCGGCCGGGGTCTTCACCTGCACCAGGTACATGTCGTGGCGGTGCAGGCCGTCGGGGCCGATGCGCCCGTTGGTGGCGAAGAAGTCGTTCACCGGCATCTCGCGCATCTTGGCCGCCACCGCGTCGGAGTTGTCCGTCCCGGCGGCCTGGATGGCCTTGAGGTAGTGGGTGACGGCCGAGTAGACGCCGGCCTGCACCATGGTCGGCTCCTTCTTCATCTTGGCGAAGAAGCGCTTGGACCAGGCGCGGCTGGCGTCGTCGCGGTCCCAGTAGAACGCGGTGGTGAGGTACATGCCCTTCGCGGTCTCGAGCCCGAGGCTGTTGATGTCGGAGATGAAGACGAGCAGGCCGGCCAGGTTCTGCTTCTTGGTGATGCCGAACTCGTTGGCCTGCTTGATGGCGTTGATGGTGTCGGCGCCGGCGTTGGCGAGGCCGATGATCTTGGCGCCCGAGGCCTGGGCCTGGAGCAGGTAGGAGGAGAAGTCGGTCGTCCCCGGCGAGGGGTGGCGGGAGAAGCCGAGCACCTTTCCTCCGCCGGCCTTGACCATGGCCGCGGTGTCCTCCTCGAGGGACTTGCCGAAGACGTAGTCGGCGGTGATGAAGTACCAGGTGTTGCCGCCCTGCTTCACGACCTCGCGGCCGGTGCCGTTGGCGAGCGCCCAGTTGTTGTAGGTCCAGTGGAAGTTGTAGGGCGTGCACTTGTCGCCGGTGATGGCGGTGGTGCCCGGGCCGGAGAGCAGCGTGATGCGCTTCTTCTCGGCGGCGACCGGCATCACGGCCAGCGCGGTGGAGGACGACACCAGGTCGGCGATGGCGTCCACCTTCTCCTCGTCGAACCACTTGCGGGCCACGGTGGAGGCCACGTCGGCCTTGAGCTGGTGGTCGGCGCCGATGATCACGATCGGCTTGCCGAGGACCTTCCCGCCGAAGTCCTCGGCGGCCATCTTCGCGGCCTCGAGCGACCCGGGGCCGGACAGGTCGGAGTAGTACCCGGTCATGTCGGTGAGGACGCCGATCTTGACGACGTCGTCCGAGACCTTTGAATCGGCGGCGGCCGTCCCGGCTGCGATCAGCAGTGCTGCGGCGAATGCGATGCGGTTCATCATGTGGGCGTCTCCTCGGTTCGGGGCGAGCTACACTCCCAGGAACTCCTGCAACGACTCCATGCGACCGGACAGCTGCCCGGCTTCGATCGTGTCCACGACGCGTCCGTGCTCGAGCAGGTAGTGCCGGTCGGCCAGCGGCGCGGCGAACCGGAAGTTCTGCTCCACCAGCACGATGGTGTACCCGCGCTCCTTGAGCTGCTGGACCACCCGGCCCAGCGCCTGCACGATGACCGGCGCCAGCCCCTCGGTGATCTCGTCGAGGAGCAGGAGCCGTGCACCGGCGCGGAGGATCCGGGCCATGGCGAGCATCTGCTGCTCGCCGCCGGAGAGGCGCGTCCCCTGGCTCCTCCTGCGCTCGAGCAGGTTCGGGAACATGTCGTAGATCTCCGCGTCGGGCATGCCGGCCGCCCCGATCCTGGGCAGGAGCTGGAGGTTCTCCTCGGTGGTCAGGCTGGCGAAGATCCCGCGCTCCTCCGGGCAGTAGCCCACGCCGATGCCCAGGCGCGCGATGCGGTGGGGAGCCATGCCCACGGTCTCCTGGCCTCCGACCTGGATCGACCCGGTGCGACGGCCCACCAGGCCGAGGATGGACTTGAGCGTGGAGGTGCGCCCCGACCCGTTTCGCCCGAGCAGGGTGACCACCTCGCCCTCGGCCACGTCCAGGTCGACGCCGTGGAGGACGTGCGACTCCCCGTAGAAGGCCTGGAGGTCCCGGATGCGGAGGATCGGGGCGGCGGAGGGCGCGCTCACGCGGCGCTCCCGATGTAGGCCTCGCGCACGGAGGGATCGGCGGAGACCTGCGCGTAGCTCCCCTCGGCGAGGACGCTCCCGCGGGCGAGCACGGTGATCGTGTCGCACAGGTCGGCCACCACCGAGAGGTTGTGCTCGACCATGAGGACGGTGCGCCCCCTGGCCACCCGCTTGATGAGCTCGGCGACGCGACCCACGTCCTCGTGCCCCATGCCCGCCGTGGGCTCGTCGAGGAGCAGGACCTCGGGCTCGAGCGCCAGGGTGGTGGCGAGC
Organism: Anaeromyxobacteraceae bacterium; assembly: GCA_027349605.1. Lineage (GTDB taxonomy): Bacteria > Myxococcota > Myxococcia > Myxococcales > Anaeromyxobacteraceae > CAIOAK01. Next base: position 3,432 of record DAIEMM010000073.1, on the reverse strand, counting down.
TCGAGGGCCCGCTTGCGGCCGTACGGGAGCTCCCCGGCGGGCACGTCGGCGAGATCCTGGAGGTCCACGTCGGCGAGCAGCGCCCGGGCCCGGTCGTCCAGCACCGACAGGCTGCGGGACGGGGCCCAGAAGCGGAAGGAGGTGCCCAGCGGGCGCTGCAGCGCGATGCGGACGTTCTCGAGCGCGGTCAGGCTGCCGAACACCGCCGAGATCTGGAACGAGCGGACGACCCCACGACGGGCCACCTGGGCCGGCGGCATCCGCGTCACGTCCTCGCCCCGGTGCAGGATGGTCCCCCGCGTCACCGGCAGGAACCGGGTGAGCAGGTTGAACATGGTGGTCTTGCCCGCTCCGTTCGGGCCGATCAGGCCGTGGATCGACCCGCGCTTCACCTTGAGTGACACGCCCGCGACGGCGACGAACCCGCGGAACTCCTTGGTGACTTCGCGGGTCTCGAGGATGAGGTCGTCGGGCATGGTGGGAGATCGAGGATGGAGGCGAAATCTTTAGTGACACCGCGACCGGTTGTCGAGCCCTCGTCGGGCCTTGACGCATCGCGGCAGGTCGAACCGGCGCGCCTGGCGATTCCCCGACGCCGTCCTTTGCGCCGGGCCGGCCCCCTGCTGTACCCTTCGCACCACATTCCCCGTCCTCCGGAGGTCGTCGATGCACGTCTCCCGTAGAGGGTTCCTCAAGCTCACCGCATCCGGGATCGGCGCCACCACCGTCGGCGCGCTCGGGTTCTCCGCAGAGCGAGCCTTGGCCGACGTCCGGCTCTTCAAGCTCGCCCACGCCAGCGAGACCCGCAACACCTGCCCGTACTGCTCGGTGGGCTGCGGCGTCATCCTCTACGGCCTCGGCGACCGGTCCAAGAACGCGCGGACCGAGATCATGCACGTGGAGGGGGACCCCGACCACCCGGTGAACCGGGGAACGCTCTGCCCGAAGGGGGCGAGCCTCCTCGACTTCATCCACAGCCCGACCCGGCTCAAGTTCCCCGAGTACCGCGCTCCCGGCTCCTCGGAGTGGAAGCGGGTGTCCTGGGAATGGGCGGTCGACCGCGTCGCGCGCCTGATGAAGGACGACCGCGACAGGAACTTCGTCGAGAAGAACGCCAAGGGGCTGACCGTGAACCGGTGGACGAGCACCGCGTTCCTCGCGGCCTCCGCCTCCTCGAACGAGACCGGGTACGTCTTCCACAAGGTCATCCGCGCGCTCGGGGGGGTCGCCGTCGACAACCAGGCGCGTGTCTGACACGGCCCCACGGTGGCCGGTCTGGCCCCGACGTTCGGCCGTGGCGCGATGACGAACAGCTGGGTCGACATCAAGAACGCCGACCTGATCCTGGTGATGGGCGGCAACCCCGCCGAGGCCCATCCCTGCGGCTTCAAGTGGGTCCTCGAGGCCAAGGCCAAGAAGAAGGCCCGTCTCGTCGTCGTGGATCCGCGCTTCACGCGGACCGCGGCGGTGGCCGACCTGTACGCCCCCATCCGTCCCGGGACGGACATCGCCTTCCTGGGCGGCGTCATCCGGTACCTGCTCGAGAACGACAAGATCCAGCACGACTACGTCAGGAACTACACCAGCGCCGCCCTGCTCGTGCGCGAGGACACCGGCTTCGAGGACGGCCTCTTCACCGGCTACGACGAGGCCAAGCGGAGCTACGACAAGTCCACCTGGAACTACCAGGTCGACAAGGACGGCCTCGCCAAGGTCGATCCGACGCTGCAGGATCCGAACTGCGTCTTCCAGCGGATGAAGAGGCACTACTCCCGCTACACCCCGGAGATGGTGGAGCGGACCACCGGCACCCCCAGGGACAAGTTCCTCGAGGTCTGCGAGGCCATCGCCTCCACGGCGGTGCCCGAGCGGACCATGACGAGCCTCTACGCGCTCGGCTGGACCCAGCACAGCGTGGGCTCGCAGAACATCCGGTCCATCGCCATCCTCCAGCTGCTCCTCGGCAACATGGGGATGGCGGGCGGCGGCGTCAACGCGCTCCGCGGCCACTCCAACATCCAGGGGCTCACCGACCTGGGGCTGCTCTCGCATTCGCTCCCGGGCTACCTGACCCTGCCCACCGACGGAGACCCCGACCTCAGGACGTATCTCGAGAAGCGAACGCCCAAGCTGCTCCGCCCGGGTCAGCTCAACTACTGGGCGAACTACCCCAAGTTCTTCGTCTCCCTCATGAAGGCCTGGTACGGGGCCGCGGCGACGAAGGACAACGACTTCGCCTACGAGTGGCTGCCCAAGATCGACGCGCCCTACGACGTGCTGCGCGTCATGGACCTCATGGCCCAGGGCAAGGTCAACGGCTACGTCTGCCAGGGGTTCAACCCGCTCTCCTCCTTCCCGGACAAGGCCAAGATCCTGGGAGGCCTGCGCAAGCTGAAGTACCTCGTCACCATCGACCCGCTCGCCACCGAGACCTCGGAGTTCTGGCAGAACCACGGCGAGTTCAACGACGTCGATCCCACCCAGATCCAGACCGAGGTGTTCCGGTTCCCCTCCTCGCTCTTCGCCGAGGAGGACGGTTCGCTCGTCTCCAGCGCCCGCTGGCTGCAGTGGCACTGGAAGGCGGCCGAGCCTCCCGCCGAGGCCAGGGGGGACCTGGAGATCGTGGGCGGGCTCTTCCTCGCCCTGAGGGGGCTCTACGCCAAGGAGGGCGGGGCCTTCCCCGAGCCCGTCCTGAAGCTGGCCTGGCCCTACCGGATCGCCGGCGCCCCGGCGCCCGACGAGGTGGCGCGGGAGTTCAACGGCCAGGCGGTGACCGACGTCCCCGACCCCAAGACCCCGGGCGCGTTCCTGGTGAGGCAGGGCGAGCAGGTGCCGGGCTTCGCCGTGCTCCAGGCCGACGGCTCGACCGCCTGCGGCTGCTGGATCTTCGCCGGAAGCTGGACGCAGGCGGGCAACCAGATGGCCCGCCGCGACCAATCCGATCCCAGCGGCCTCGGGGTCACCCCGGGGTGGGCCTGGTCCTGGCAGGCCAACCGGCGCGTCCTCTACAACCGGGCCTCCTGCAACGCCGACGGCGTGCCCTACATCGCGACGCGCAAGCTCGTCTGGTGGTCCGGGACCAAGTGGGTGGGGAACGACGTCCCCGACTTCAAGCCCGACTCCCCCCCCGCCGACGGGATGAACCCGTTCATCATGAACAACGAGGGCGTGGCCCGGCTCTGGGCGCCGGCCATGGTCGACGGGCCGTTCCCGGAGCACTACGAGCCGTTCGACACCCCGCTCGCCAGGAACCCCTTCGGCAAGGTGCTGAACGACCCGGCCGCGCGGGTCTTCCAGGACGACTGGAAGGCCTTCGGGAAGCCGGACGAGTTCCCATTCGTCGCCACCACCTACCGGCTCACCGAGCACTTCCACTTCTGGACGAAGCACGCCCGCATCCCCGCCATCCTCCAGCCCGAGGCCTTCGTGGAA
>DAIEMM010000065.1 GCA_027349605.1 Anaeromyxobacteraceae bacterium | reverse complement strand
CACCCCCAGATCCTCCAGGACCACCCCGGCAGCTGCCCCATCTGCGGCATGGACCTGGTCTCCATCGCCAGCCTCGGCGAGGGAGCCAAGGGCGGCGTCGGAGCGCACGCCTACGGCGACGCCGCTCCCGGGAAGTACTGGTGCCCGATGCACCCCGAGGTCGCGAGCGACGACCCCAACGCCATCTGCGAGAAGTGCGGAGGCATGAAGCTCATCCCGCGCGAGCAGGTCCCCGGACTCGTCCCCGTGGAGGTGGGCCAGGACCGGCTCCAGCTCATCGGCATGCGGACGGCCGTGGCGGTGATGGAGAAGCTCTCCCCCACGCTCCGCACGGTGGGCATGGTGGCGCCCGACGAGGGCGCGGTCGCGGTGGTGACGAGCCGCGTGACCGGCTGGGTGGAGAAGGTGCTGGTGTCGCAGAGCGGGGAAAGGGTGAAGAAGGGGCAGCCGCTCGCCAAGATCTACGGCATCGAGCTCAACGCCGCTCAGCTCAACTACCTGAACGCCATCAAGTGGACGCGCGACTGGAGCGCCGGGCAGTCGCAGCAGGGCACCCAGGCGCTGGAGGTCGACGCCCGCCAGCGCCTCGTGCTGAACGGCTTCACCCCCCTCGACATCAAGGAGCTGGAGGAGAAGAAGTCCCCCCTCGAGTTCCTCACCATCCGCGCCCCCATCGACGGCTACGTCGGGCGGCGCAGCGTGCAGGTGGGCGGCTACGTCACCCCCGGCCAGGAGCTCTACGAGGTCGCCGACATCGCCAACGTGTGGGTCCTCGCCGACGTCTACGAGGCCGACATCGGCCGCGTGAAGGCCGGCCAGCGCGCCACGCTGACGCTGCAGGCGCTGCCCGGCGAGACCTTCACCGGCAAGGTCGCCTACCTCTACCCCGCTGTGAACCCGCAGAGCCGCACCATGCAGGCCCGGATCGTGGTCCCCAACGGCAAGGGGCGGCTGCGCCCGGGCATGTACGCCGACGTGGTCCTCGACCTCGGCGTGACCGAGGGGACCACCATCCCCGCCGAGGCGCTCGTGGACACCGGCGAGTCGCAGTACGTCTTCGTGGCCCTTCCGGGCGGTCGCTTCGAGCCCCGGCCGGTCACGGTGGGGGCCCGCACGGCGGAGAAGGTGCAGATCCTCCGTGGCGTCCACCCCGGCGAGAACGTGGTGACGACCGCCAACTTCCTCATCGACTCGGAGAGCCGGCTGCGCGCGGCCATCCAGGGCTTCGGCGGGAAGTAAGGGGCGCCATGGTCTCGAAGATCATCGAGTTCTGCGCCCGGAACCGGCTCGTCGTCCTCTTCGGCGTGGCCATCGCCACGATGGCGGCGGCCTGGTCCATCTCGCACACCAAGATCGACGCCATCCCCGACCTCACCGATCCCCAGGTCATCGTCTTCACCGAGTGGATGGGGCGAAGCCCCACCCTCATCGAGGACCAGGTCACCTACCCGGTGGTGTCGGCGCTGGTCTCGGCGCCCAAGGTGGTGGACGTCCGCGGGTACTCGATGTTCGGCATGTCCTTCGTCTACGTGATCTTCGACGAGGGCACCGACATGTACTGGGCCCGCAGCCGGGTGAACGAGATGCTCGGCACGATCCGGGCGCGGCTCCCCGACGGCGTGGTTCCCACGCTCGGCCCGGACGCCACCGGCATCGGCTGGGCGTTCCAGTACACGCTGGTCGACAAGAGCGGCCGGACCTCCATCGACGAGCTGCGCACCTTCCAGGACTTCTCGCTCCGCTACGCGCTGGGCAGCGTGCCGGGCGTCGCCGAGGTGGCGAGCGTCGGCGGCTACCAGCAGCAGTACCAGGTGACCGTCGACCCCAACCGCCTGCGCGCCTACGGCGTCAGCCTCGAGGAGGTGGTGCGCGCCATCCGGGATTCCAACCGGGACGTGGGCGGGCGGGTCATCGAGATGTCCGGCCGCGAGTACTACGTGCGCGGCCGCGGGTACATCCAGGACATCGGGGCGCTCGCCTCCACCTCGGTGAAGGCCAACGGGCCCTCCGGCGTGCCCGTGCTGCTGCGCGACCTCGGGACCGTGCGGTTCGGTCCCGACATCCGGCGCGGGGCGCTCGACTGGAACGGCGAGGGCGAGGCAGTGGGCGGCATCGTGGTGGTCCGCTACGGGGAGAACACCCTCGAGGTGGTCGACCGGGTGAAGAAGCGGCTCGCCGAGCTGAAGCCCGGGTTCCCGCCCGGGGTCACCGCCGAGGTGGCCTACGACCGGACCGAGCTCATCTTCCGCTCCATCGGCACGCTCAAGCGGGCGCTCCTCGAGGAGATGCTCACGGTCGCCGCGGTGATCCTGATCTTCCTGCTCCACGTCCGCTCGGCGCTCCTGCCCATGCTCTCGCTGCCCATCGCGGTGGCGATGGCGTTCAT
>DAIEMM010000060.1 GCA_027349605.1 Anaeromyxobacteraceae bacterium | reverse complement strand
GACGGGGGGCGGCTCAGCGCGTGGGCGATGAACGGCGCCGCACCCCAGAGCGCCAGGACGGGCAAGGCCACCCAGAGGGCGCCCGGCCGGAGCGCCGTCACCAGCAGCAGGCCCGCGCCCGCGATGACCGGGCTGGCCGCCATCTCGGCCAGGAAGGGACGGGAACCGGACTCGCCGCTCCCCCCTGCCCCGCGCGCCGCACTCGCCGCCGCGGTCTCCCATTCCAGCAGTCCGCGCCTCGTCACGACGAGCCGGACCAGGGTGACCAGAACGGCGTGCACCATCTCGTAGGCCTGGTTGGCGAGGAACGCGAGCTGCAGGACGACACGCGCCAGCCCGCTTCCGGCGTCCTCCCGGAGGCCGAGGAGGAAGGCCCGCCAGGGCTGCTGGGGCCGCGGGCCGGTGACCGCATCCAGCACCAGCGGGAAGAGGGGGAACGCGGTGGCGGCGACGACGAGCGCCGTCCAGGCCGCGGGGCTTCCCGGCAGGACCGTCCAGGCGGCGAGGAGCAGGGCGACCGTCGCGGGGGCGAGCAGGCTGCGCCGCAGGTTGTCGAGGATCTTCCAGCGCGAGATCATCGGCAGCCGGTTTCGCCGGAACCCTCCGCGGGTGGGGACGAACGGCAGGAGCCAGGCCAGGATCTGCCAGTCGCCACGGGCCCAGCGGTGCTGCCGGCGCGCATGGGTGAGGACGCTCGAGGGGTAGTCGTCCACCACCTCCACGTCGGTGACCAGCGCGGTCCGCGCGTGCAGGCCCTCGAAGAGATCGTGCGAGAGGAGCGCGTTGTCGGGGACGCGCCCGGCCAGCGCGGCGGCGAAGGCGTCCACGTCGTAGAGCCCCTTGCCGGTGAAGGTCCCCTCCCCGAACAGGTCCTGGTAGGTGTCCGAGACCGCCGTGGTGTAGGGGTCCACGGTGGTCTGGCCGGCGAAGATGCGCGCGAATCGGGAGCCGGCCGCGCTGGAGGTGGCGACGCTGACCCTGGGCTGCAGGATCCCGTAGCCTTCCGTCACGCGGCCGGAGGCCGCGTCGAAATGGGGTCGGTTGAGCGGATGGGCGATGATCCCCCCCAGCTTCCGGGCGGCGTCGCGGGGCAGCCGCGTGTCGGTGTCGAGGGTGATGCAGTAGCGCACGCCGGGCAGGACCTGGAGCTCGCCGACCTGCACGGAGAAGCTCGTGTCGGTCGCGCCGCGCAGGAGGCGGTTCAGCTCCTCGAGCTTGCCGCGCTTCCGCTCCCACCCCATCCACACGCCCTCTCCCGGGTTCCACTGGCGCGTCCGGTGGAGCAGGAAGAACCGATCCCCTCGCCCGTCCCCGAGGCGGGCGTTGAGCGCCTCGACGCCCTCGCGCGCGGCCGCCAGGATGGCTGCGTCCTCCGGCATCTCCGCCTCGGCGGCGTCGGTGAAGTCCCCCAGGATGGCGAAGTGGATGCGGGGGTCGAGGTTCCCGAGGGCGAGCACCTCGAGGTGCTGCAGGAGGTCCTCCACCCCGGCCACGTTGCCGAGGAGGGTCGTGATGACCACCAGGGTCCGCGCGTCCTCGGGGATCCCCCCCTCGAAGTCGAGGCGCGGGAGGCGACGCGGCGGCGCGATGCGGGCGGCGAGCCGCTGGACGAAGGCGATGGCGAGCTCGCTCGCCGGGAGGAGCAGGAGGAGCGCCGTTGCGAGGAGCGCCCTGCGGGCGCCTCCCTCGACGCGGGCGTGCCAGACCCCGGCGGCGACCAGCCCCCCCGTCACGAGGGCGATCGCCGCGAGGTAGAGGAACGGAGCCTGCGCGAAGGCGAAGCGGCGAAGGCTCTTCCAGAATCCCGGCCTCCAGGCGACGTCGGCCTCCAGGTTCCTCCTGCCCTTCCCGATCAGGTGGTGGCCGACGTGTGCCGCGCGGGCGCCGGGGCCCTCGACCTCGGCGGCCTCCCGCGCGCTCTCCACGGCGCGGAGCGCGACGCGCACCTGGGCCTCCCCGGAAGGCTCGGCCAGCTCCTCCACGGCCTGCCGGTAGCGGTCCCGGCTCAGGAACTCCATGCGGCCGTGCACGCCGGCGGGGTCGCGCTGCAGGACCCGCTCGACGAGGCTCACCGACTCCACGTACTGGGGCCAGTCGATCTCGGCGCAGAGGCGCAGGCTGGTGATGGCGTTCGCCACCGACACCTGGGTCGCGGCCTCGCGCTGGTGCTCGCTCCGGATCGCCTCCTCGGCGGTGTGCCCCCCCTGCGCCACGTGCGCGTCGAGGTCGCGCCGGAGCGCCGAGAGCCGCGGGCCGTACTCGCGGACGCGGTGCAGCAGCTGCACGACGTGGGCGGCGTGGAGCGTCCGGGGCAGCGGCGGCAGGGCGCCCTTCCCGGCGGCGTCGATCCGGGCCACGTAGGCGTCGGCCGCGCGCCGCGCCGCGCGGGCCTCCAGGGTCTGCTCCGCGAGGCGTCTCAGGTTCTCGATGAGGGCGAGCTTCAGCATGCTCGGCCAGGCCCAGAGCTCGCCGATCGTCAGGGGGGCTACGGTCTGGAATCCGTCGAGGAAGCGCGCCAGCTGCTGTCGATCCAGCCGGCTGTCGCTGTGGCGGATGAGCTCGATCGCCAGCGCGTAGACCCGGGCGTTGCCGGCCAGGTCGCGGGCGGCGAGCTTGGGCAGCTCGCGGTAGTAGCCGCGTGGGAGGTTCTGCCGGACCACCCGGATCTCGGAGTCCACCAGGTGGTAGTTGTCGAGGATCCACTCGCCGGCGGGCGTGACGAACTCGCCCCGGTGCACGTCGGCGGCGAGGGCGCGGTAGGCCTGCTGCAGGACGATCGCGTTCTCGTCGAAGCGGGGAAAGACGCTGCGGGCCATTCGCCGGGACGGATCGACCGTGAACCGGGCGGCCAGCGCGCGGGCGCGCTCCTCCAGCCGCTCGATGCTGAGCAACTCGTCCCGGAACGGCATGGTGTCGAGGATCTCGGCCACGGGCGTACGGATCCTCTAGGGGTGGAGCTCCGCAGGCGCCCCCGATTCACGGCGTGCGACCCATCGTGACTGCGTTGTCCACGGGGCAATCCGCGCGAACTCGTGGCGGAATTCACGGCTCGTGATCCTTCGTCCCCGGGGTGGCCCGGCGCCCCGCTCTCAGCCGCGCGGCCGCTGACCGGGCAGCCAGCGCGGCAGCGGCAGGTGCCTCTCCACGGCCCTTCCTCGCTCGAAGACCGCGACCTTCCGGAACGGCCGCGCCAGGTCCCCGTTGTCGAACACCAGGACGTGCGGGAGCTCGCGGATGGCCTGGCGGAGGTTCTCCATCGTCACGCGCTCCTCGCTCTGGTCCGGGCCGTCCAGCCCGACGAAGCACGGGATCACCGTGTATCCCTTCCTCTCGGCCTGGAGCAGGAAGGCGAGCTTGTCCCCCACCGGATCGGAGAAGACGGTCTCGAAGACGAAGCTCTCCCGCTGTTCCAGGAGGGCCAGGCGGATGTGGGCAGCGGCCTCGGCGGCCTCGTAGGCCCTCACCCCTTGGTTGCAACCCGCGTGACCGCCTCGCTCCCCCTCCGGCCTGCGCTCCCGGAGTTACCCTCCTGGTAGGGAGTTCATCATGGTCTTTCGAGACCGCACACAGGCGGGTCGGATGCTGGCCGACCGGCTCGGGCCCTACCGGACGAGCCGGCCGATGGTCCTCGGCCTCGCGCGAGGAGGCATTCCCGTCGCCGTGGAGGTCGCGCGGGCCCTGGGGGCGGACCTCGACCTGGTCGTCGCCCGGAAGCTCGGGGCACCGGGCTCCCCGGAGTACGCGGTCGGCGCCATCGCCGAGGGGGGTGCGGTCTACGTCCGCCGGGAGGCGGTGGCCGAGACCGGGCTCTCGGAGGGCGAGGTCGCCGCGCTGGCGGAGCGCGAGGCGAGCGAGCTGGCGCGCCGGGTCCGGGTCTACCGGGGAGGCCGGCCGATGCCCAACCTGGCCGGCCGGACGGTCATCCTCGTCGACGACGGCGTCGCCACCGGTGCCACCGCGCGGGCCGCGGCCCGGTCGGCCCAGCTCCGGGGCGCCTCGCGCGTCGTGCTGGCCGCACCGGTGATCGCGCTCGGGTCGTTGCCGGACCTGCGCGTCGACTTCGACGACGTGGTCGCGGTGGACTTTCCCGTGGACTTCTTCGCGGTGGGGCGCTGGTACGAGAGGTTCGACCAGGTGTCCGACGAGGACGTCCTCGAGTGCCTTCGGCAGGCATCCCACGCGGAACGGGAATCCGTGCAGATCCCGTTCGGGAACTCCGGCAACGGCACCGGCCCGGGGTCGGTCCCTGCCGACCTGACCGTCCCGGCCGGCTCGAAGGGGCTCGTGATCTTCGTGCACGGCAGTGGCTCCACCCGCCGCAGCCCCCGCAACGTGCTCGTGGCACGCGAGCTCCAGCGGGCCGGGCTGGCGACGCTCCTCTTCGACCTGCTCACCCCCGCGGAGGCGGCCGAGGACGAGGCCTCGTCGCGATTCCGCATCGACGTCCGCCTGCTCACGTCTCGCGCCACCGCGGCGATCCGCTGGGCCTCGACGCATCCCCGGACCCGCGGGATGGGCATCGGCCTCTTCGGGGCCAGCACGGGAGCGGCGGCGGCTCTCGCAGCGGCGGCGGAGAGCCCCCAGCTCGTGGCGGCCGTGGTGTCGCGCGGGGGCCGCCCCGACCTCGTCCCGCCCTCGGAGCTCACCCGGATCCACGCCCCGGTGCTCCTCGTGGTGGGGGGCCAGGACGGGGAGGTCCTTCGACTGAACCGGTCGGTGCTCCGGCACATCCCGTCGGCCCAGCTCGCCGTCGTCCCGGGCGCGACGCACCTCTTCGAGGAGGCCGGAGCGCTCGAGCACGTGTCCCGGCTCGCGGCGGGGTGGTTCATCGGCCGCCTGGGAGCGTTCGTCCCGGGCGCCTCGTGGAGCCGCGTGTAGGACGTGCCGGATTCGTGACCCCGGGGCGGCGAGGCCCGCTCTCGGCGCGAGCCCCGTGGACGGGGCGCTCGGCGCGTACGTGCTGACGGGCAGCGCGCAGGTCCGGGTCACCCCGTTCCCGGCGCGGGAAGAGCCGGGCGAGGTGCGGGTCACCCTGGCGCAGGGCCGCGCCCCGGGGCACGGAACGGTGCGTGACGGCTGGCTCACCCTGGACCTGCGCTTCGACGCCGATCCGCGGCACTGTCACCAGCAGCGGCAGCGGGGCGAGGCGCTCAGCCCTGCC
>DAIEMM010000043.1 GCA_027349605.1 Anaeromyxobacteraceae bacterium | reverse complement strand
TCCGCGCCATCGCCGAGGACGTGAACTCGTCCATCCAGCCGTACCAGAACTCCTCCACCATGAAGTGGCTGCGCGAACGCCACCCCGGCGCCGGCGACGACGTCGCCTTCACGTCGCACTTCCTCGCCCGCACCATGGCCGGCCTGGAGGAGGCGGTCCGCGACGGTGCCGGTCGTTTCTGCCACGGCGACGAGGTGACGCTCGCCGACCTGTTCGTGGTGCCGCAGCTCTACGGGGCGCGCCGCTTCGGCGTGGACGTGTCGCGCTTCCCGACCTTGCTCCGCGTGGAGGCCTCGTGCGCCGCCGTGGAGGCGTTCGTCGCGGCCGAGCCGGGGCGCCAGCCCGACGCGCCTCCCCCGGGCTGACCCCTCCTGCCGAACAACAGGGCCAGCACGCGCTCCCCGTCGGCGCGGAGCTCGAGCTGCAGCGCGGTGGGGACACGATGGGACGCCTTCGTCTTCACCCGTCGGGCCATGTGCCCGATCAGACGGTCCCGGGCCCCGGATCTGACGCGGCATCCCGTCGCACCCCCAATATGGCCCCCGCCGCCCCGCCGGGTTAACTCCCGCGCATGGCCCGACTCCCCCCGCTCGGCATCCGCCGTCTCGAGGCGCTCCACTACTACGTCCACGACCTGGAGCGCTCCCGCCGCTTCTACACGCGGATGATGGACTTCGCCGATACCGCGGTGTCGTCGCCCGACCTGTAGCGGCTCGGCCACGTGCGTTCGGCGCTCTTCGAGGCCGGGGAGGTCCGCGTCCTCGTCTCCGAGCCCACCGGGACCGGCACGAGCGAGCCCGGCCTCTTCCTGCGCAAGCACCCCGACGGCGTCGGGCAGCTCATCTTCGAGGTGGAGGACGTCGACGCGACGTTCAGGCTCCTGGAGGAGCGCGGCGGCACCCCCACGTCCGACGTCCTGACGCTGAAGGAGGGCGGCGGGACGTTCCGGACCTTCGCCATCACCACGCCCTTCGGCGACACCGAGTTCCGATTCCTCGAGCGCCGGGACTTCAAGGCCCCCTACCCGTACCTCGTCCCCCACGCGACCCCGCGGGGCGGCTCGAACCGCTTCGGCTTCGGGCACGTCGACCACGTGACCTCGAACTTCCTCACCATGAAGCCGGCCTTGCTCTGGATGGAGCACGTGCTCGGCTTCGAGGAGTTCTGGGAGGTGCAGTTCCACACCTCCGACGTGGCCGGCGAGCGCAAGGCCGCCATGGCGGCGCACGGCTCCGGCCTGCGCTCGGTGGTGATGCGGGACCCCCGCTCCGGCGTGAAGTTCGCCAACAACGAGCCCTGGCGCCCCGACTTCCAGGCCTCGCAGATCCAGCTCTTCCACGAGGACCTGCGCGGCGACGGCGTCCAGCACGCGGCGCTCACCGTCCCGGACATCCTCTCGGCCACGCGCGGCCTGCGCGACCGCGGCGTGGAGTTCATGCCCACGCCCGGCAGCTACTACGACATGCTCCCCGAGCGGCTCGGCCGCATCGGCGTGGAGCGCATCGACGAGGCCATCCCCGTGCTCCGCGAGCTCGGCATCCTGGTGGACGGCGGCGCCCGCGGCTCCTACATGCTGCAGATCTTCCTGAAGGACTCGGCCGGCCTGTACCGGGAGCCCGACGCCGGCCCCTTCTTCTTCGAGATCATCCAGCGCAAGGGCGACGAGGGATTCGGCGCCGGCAACTTCCGCGCCCTCTTCGAGAGCATCGAGCGGGAGCAACGGAAGGACGGGAGGGCGTGACTCCCGGGAGGCCCAGGATGAGACGGATCCGGATCTTCGAGCACATCTCGCTGGACGGCGTGATCGAGCACGGCGAGGGCTACGCGCACGGTGAGTGGACGGTACCGTACCGGAGCCCGGCCGGGCTGG
>DAIEMM010000042.1 GCA_027349605.1 Anaeromyxobacteraceae bacterium | reverse complement strand
GGTGTGGTCCTCCGAGAGGATGACGTGGAGCCCGTTCGGCAGGGTGAACTGCTGGAAGGGGATGGACGGGGTCGCGGAGGCCGGCGGCGCGGAGGCCGGGGTCGCGAGGGCGGTGCTGGCGACGAGGGCGACGAGGGCGGTGAAGGTCTGCATGGCCCTCTGTTGTAACCGGGATCTACCCCCTCGGCTCGATCCGCATCCCCTTGGGGATGACCACGATGCCGCTCTCGGTCACCTGGAAGCGCGCCCTGTCCTCCTCGGGGTCGTAGCCGATGACCGTCCCGGGCGGGATGTCGACGTGCTTGTCGATGATGGCGCGCCGGATCTTGCAGTGCCGTCCCACCGTGACGTCCTCGAAGAGGATGGAGCCCTCCACGTACGAGTAGCTGTTGATGCGGACCCGGGGCGAGACGATGGAGTGGTGGACGTGGCCGCCGGAGACGATGCAGCCCTCCGAGATGAGGGAGTCGGTGGCGTGGCCGACGCGCCGGTCCTTCTCGTTGTTGAAGACGAACTTGGCGGGCGGGTAGTTGTAACGAATGGTGAAGATCGGCCAGTCGAAGTTGTAGAGGGAGAAGACCGGGTCCACGTCCACCAGGTCCATGTTGGCCTGGTAGTAGGCGTCCAGGCTCCCCACGTCGCGCCAGTAGCCCCGCTCCTTCTCCGACTGGCCCGGAACCTTGTTGGTCATGAAGTCGTAGACGAAGACCCGCTTGCGGGCGTGCATCGAGGTGACGATGGACTTGCCGAAGTCGTGGGCCGAGGCGGAGTCCCCGGCGTCCCGGACGATCTCCTGCACCAGCGCGTCGGTCCGGAAGACGTAGTTGCCCATCGAGGCCAGGCAGCGGGTGTCGTCGCCCGGCATGGTCTTCTCGGTGCCGGGCTTCGGCTTCTCGACGAAGCCGACCATCCGGCCGTCGGCGGCCATCTCGATGATCCCGCACTCGGAGGCGAGCGCCCTCGGCACCGGGATGGCGGCCACGGTGAGGTCGGCCTCGTTTCCGGTGTGGTAGGCGAGCATCTGGCGCACGTCCATGCGGTAGACGTGGTCGGCGCCGAAGACGAAGGTGTGCTCCGGCTCCTCGTCGGTGATGATGTTCAGGTTCTGGTAGATGGCGTCGGCGGAGCCCTCGAACCACTTCGGCCCGTAGCGCATCTGGGCCGGGACGATCTCCACGTACTCGTTGAGCAGCGAGGTGAGGCGCCAGGCCCGCTGGACGTGGGTGTTGAGCGAGTCGGACTTGTACTGGACCAGCACCTTCATCCGGACCACGCCGGAGTTGGCGAAGTTGGAGAGGACGAAGTCGATGATGCGGTAGCGCCCCCCGAACGGCACGGCTGGCTTGGCTCGCTCGCGCGTCAGGGGATCGAGCCGGCGTCCCTCGCCGCCCGCCAGGATCATCGCCAGGACCGAAGTCATGTGGAGCCTCCTCGGGCGACTCTAGCAGGGACCCCGGGGGCGGCAAGGGCGCTTGGCGCGACGGGCCTCCCGGTGTTATGAGGTCGGCCCTCGTGAGGGAATCGACCGCCATCGCCCGGGAGCCGGTACGCGCTCTCCTCCCGGTGCCCGACCGCTGCGTGCTCTGCGGCGACGCCCGGCTCTCCCTCCGCTTCCCGGCCCGGGGCGAGATGGTCCCGCTCGACGCCGGCGCCTGGCGCTGCACCAGCTTCGGCCACCGCCACCACCCGCCCATCTATGGCTGCGACGACTGCGGGCTGCTCTTCCAGTGGCCCATGCCGGATGCGGAGGCGCTCGAGAAGGCCTACACCGGCGTGGTCGACCCGCTCTACATGGCCGAGCGGGACAACCGCATCCTCACCTTCCGCAACGTGATCCGGGCGCTGGGACCGGCGGGCGGACGGCGCCTCCTCGACGTGGGGGCCTACTGCGGCTACTTCCTCGAGGTGGCGCGGGAGCGCGGCTTCCGCGCCGAGGGCCTGGAGCTCTCGAGCTGGGCGGCGGCGCTGGCCCGCGCCCAGGGATTCACCGTCCACGGCGAGCCCCTCGAGGTCCGGGCCGGCTCCGCCGATCGCTACCACGTGATCACCCTGTGGGACGTGGTCGAGCACCTCCCCGATCCACGCGAGGAGCTGGCGGCGGCCCGCACGCTGCTCGTCCCGGGTGGCCGCCTCTACCTCTCCACCATCGACACCGGGAGCCTGGTGGCCCGGCTGCTCGGCCCGCGATGGCCCTGGCTCATGGACATGCACCTCGTCTACTTCGACCGGCCGACCATCTCGGCGCTGCTCGAGGAGGCCGGGTTCCGGGTGCTCGACGTGGGGACCTACAGCCACACGGTCTCGGCCGGCTACCTGCTCCGGAAG
>DAIEMM010000022.1 GCA_027349605.1 Anaeromyxobacteraceae bacterium | reverse complement strand
AGAAGGTGACGTCGGTATACGGCGGCGGAGGCGCCGAAGTCGGACCGCAGGCGGTACCGGCGGCGGCGAGGAGCGAGGCGAGAATGGCGGCGCTGGAGCGGTTCATGGAGTTCCTCCCGGAATCGAAGGACGTCGACCCCGGTTCATTCTATTCAACGTGACCCGGAAGGCACGGATCCTGCCGGCCCGTCGTCGCTTTTTCCTACGGGTTTCCCCGTGGCTCCGCGGGGTTGCTCCGCCGTGACGCCCCCGGGAAGTCGTGCTAGGTACGAGGTTCTCCCCTTCCACTCCCGGAGCCGAAACTGCTCAATCCCCTGAACGCCTCGCTCGTCGAGCTGCTCCCCTCCGCCGGTCGCGGAGGCGAGATCGACTACCTCGAGATCGTCCTGAACTCGGGGCTCGTGGTGGGCGGCGTGCTGGCGCTGCTCCTGGTCGCGTCGGTGGTCTCCTGGGCCATCATCATCAAGAAGTGGATGGCCCTGCGGAAGGCGCAGGGGGAGTCGGCGAGGTTCCTGGAGGTGTTCTGGAAGTCGAAGCGGCTCGACGCCATCTACCAGGCCGCCGAGGGGCTTCCGGCCAGTCCCATCGCCGCCGTCTTCCGGGCCGGCTACGTGGAGCTGTCCAAGGTGACGGCCCAGAAGAAGGGCCCCGAGGGGGAGATGGCCGAGCAGCTCGGGGGCATCGAGAACGTCGAGCGGGCTCTCAAGCGCGCCGCCGTCGCCGAGGTGACCCAGCTCGAGGCGATGGTCCCGTTCCTCGGCACCACCGCCAGCGCCGCCCCGTTCGTCGGCCTCTTCGGCACGGTGTGGGGGATCATGGCGGCCTTCCACGACATCTACCAGGCCGGCAACGCCAACCTGGCCACGGTGGCGAAGCCCATCTCGGAGGCCCTCATCGCCACCGCCTTCGGCCTCTTCGCGGCCATCCCGGCGGTGGTGTTCTACAACCTCTTCGTCTCGCGCATCCGGGTCCTCGACAGCGAGATGACCAACTTCTCCAACGACTTCCTGAACATCGTGAAGCGCCACTTCTTCAGCTAGAGGGACCGCGTGGCCATCGGGACGAGCGGCTCGGGCCGCCAGACGCTCACGGAGATCAACGTCACGCCGCTCGTCGACGTGATGCTCGTCCTGCTCATCATCTTCATGGTCACCGCGCCCCTCATCCAGCAGGGCGTGGAGGTCGCGCTGCCGCAGGTCAAGGCGCAGCCGGTGAAGGCCGAGGAGCAGAAGCTCGTGCTCTCCATCAAGTCGGACAGGAGCCTCTGGCTCGGCACCGACGACAAGCCGGCGCGGCTCACCCTTCCCGAGCTCGAGGAGAAGCTCAAGGCCAACGCCCGGGTGGCGAGGGACCGCGAGCTCTACCTCATGGCCGATCGCTCGCTGCCCTACGGCTACGTGGTCGAGATCATGGCCACGGTGCAGCGGGCCGGCGTGACCAACCTGGGCATGATCACCGACCCGGTCCCCGACCGGCCGGAGGGACGCCGGCAGTGACGGGCGAGAGCGCGCTCCTGCGCGGCCCCGACCGGCTCTGGCCGCTCGTCCTCGTCTCGGTCGCGCTTCACGCAGGGTTCATCGGGGTGGCCTTCTTCGTCCGTCCCCCCGCCGTGGTCGACCTGGAGCAGAAGCCCATCGTGGCCAAGCTGGTGCGCCTCGGGGAGAAGCGCCCCGAGCAGTGGCTCCCGCGTCGCGACGTGCCGCCGCCGGAGGCCGCCCCCCGCGCCCCGGACGCCGTGCCGGTGCCCGTTCCCGGCCCCCCTGCCCCGGCCCAGAAGACCGTCGCCCTCCCCGCCCCCAAGGTGGCGCCGAAGCCCGTGCCGCCCCGCCCGGCCTCGGCCACCACCGGCGGCAGGGGGTCGGATGCCCTGTCCCGTGCGCTCGACAAGGTGCGCAAGGACGAGAAGCTCGCCTCGAGGGAGCGCTGGGGCGACCCGTCCGGCCTGCCCGACGGGGACGCCACCGACGGCTCCGAGGGGGATCGGTACCTCGGGCTCGTCACCCAGGCGCTGCAGTCCTCCTACCGCCTCCCCGCCACCCTCTCCGAGCAGGAGCGGCTCCACCTTCACGCCATCGTGGTCATCACCATCGAGCCCGATGGGCGCGTCGCCAGCTTCCGCTTCGAGCAGCGCAGCGGGAACGCCGCCTTCGACCAGGCGCTGGAGCGCGCCGTGCGCGATTCGCGCCTCCCCCCGCCCCCGCCCGAGCTCCGCCAGCGCTACCGCACGGTTGGACTTGGAGTGAACTTCAAGATCTAGGAAGGCCCCGCTCCCCATGCGCAAGCTCCTCGTCGCCGTCGCCCTCCTCGCCCCCGCGCTGGCACTCGCCCAGCGCCAGTACATCGACGTGGGTTCCCCGGACTTCCGGCCCCTGGCGCTGGCCGTGGTGCCCTTCCAGTCCGGGCCGGGCGCCCAGGCCGACGCGGTCGACGTCCAGCAGACCTTCCGCGACGACCTGGCGCTGACCGGGATCTTCGACCTTCTCGACCCGCGGTCCTTCCTGGCCGACGCCTCGGAGGGCACGCAGGCCTCCGCCATCAAGTTCACGCGCTGGGCCGACGTGGGGGCCGAGGGGCTGGTCAAGGCGGCGATCAAGCGGGAGGGCGTGCTCGTCGCCGGCGAGCTGCACCTCTACTACGTCCGTGCCGGGCGCGAGGTGCTCTACCGCGTCTACCGGGAGCGGAATGCCCGCACCCTCGCCCACCGCTTCGCCGACGACGTGCTGCAGTACTACACCCGGGAGCAGGGCATCTTCCGGACCCGCATCGCGGCCATCCGCAGGGGGAAGGGCACCTGGGACGTGTTGCTCCTCGACGCCGACGGCAAGGGGGCCGAGACCCTGCGGCGGGAGACCTCCATCGCCATGCTCCCCTCCTGGCGGCCCGACGGCGGAGAGGTCCTCATCACCAGCTACCGCTCCGGGAAGCCGGAGATCTGGGGGCTCAAGGTCCCCGAGGGAACGCCCCGCCGGGTCATCTCCCTCGGCGAGCTGGCGAGCGGCGGCGTCTACTCGCCGGACGGGCGCAGCATCGCCTTCACCGCGTCGGTGGACGGCAACTCCGACCTCTACGTGGCGAGGGCCGACGGCTCCGGCATCCGGCGCCTCACCACCGACCCGGCCACCGACACCTCCCCCACCTGGTCCCCCGACGGGCGCCGCATCGCCTTCGTCTCCGCCCGCTCGGGCAACCCGCACATCTACGTGATGAACGCCGACGGCTCCGACCAGCGGCGGCTCACCTTCAAGGGGAACTACAACCAGACGCCTCGCTGGAGCCCTCGCGGCGACCAGATCGCCTTCACCGCGCGCGACGAGCGCCGGGTCTTCGACGTGTTCCTGGTCTCGCCGGAGACCGGCAAGATCTCGCGCGTGACCCAGGACCAGGGGCGCACCAACGAGGAGCCCTCCTGGGCACCCAACGGACGCCTGCTGGTGCTCGTCTCCGATCGAGGCGGCCGGCAACAGCTCGTCGTCGCCAACCCGGCCGGCGACCGGCAGCGGGTGATCACCTCCGACGCGGCCGGCATCGCCGCCGCGACCTGGGGTCCGTTCGCCCCGTGACCGGACGCGTCGCCGTCATCGACGTGGGCACCAACACCGTCCTCCTCACCGTGGCCGAGCGGCGCGGTGCCTCGTTCCACCCGGTGGTGGAGCGGGCCGAGATCACCCGGCTGGGACGGGGCGTGGACCGCACCGGCCGGCTCGACCCTGCCGCCATCGCCGAGACCGTCGCGGTGATCGCCCGCTACGCGGCGGAGGCCCGCTCGCTGGGGGCGGAGCGCATCGCCGCGGTCGCCACCAGCGCGGCGCGCGACGCGCGGAACGGCGCCGAGTTCTTCGAGGCCTCCCGGGCCGCGGCCGGCCTCGCCCCGGAGATCATCGCCGGCGGCGAGGAGGCGCGCCTCGTCCACCTCTCGGCCTGGGGCGACTTCGGGGCCCCCGGAAGGCCGCTCGCCGTCCTCGACGTGGGCGG
>DAIEMM010000014.1 GCA_027349605.1 Anaeromyxobacteraceae bacterium | reverse complement strand
GCCGCGCCGGTGCCGGTGCCGCCGCCCATGCCGGCGGTGACGAAGACCATGTCGGCGCCGGCCAGCGCCTCGGCGATGGCGTCCTGCACCTCGAGCGCCGCCTCGCGCCCGCGGTCGGGGTTGGCGCCGGCGCCGAGGCCGCGCGACACGCTCTTGCCGAGCTGCAGCTTCACCTCGGCCCGGTTGGCCGAGAGCGCCTGGACGTCGGTGTTGGCGGCGATGAACTCCACGCCCTCCAGCCGCCCGGCCACCATGGTGTTGATCGCGTTTCCGCCGCCACCGCCCACGCCGATCACCTTGATCTTCGCCGCGGGTTCCCTCGAATCGAAGTCGATCATGTCGGTTTCCCCGGGGCTAGAAGATCTCGCCCAGCCAGTCCTTCATGCGGTTCTTGACCTTGCGGTAGACGTTCTCCTCGCGGATCTTGAAGTACGGGCTGCCCGATCGCTGCTGGGCGCCGTAGATCACCAGTCCCACCGCGGTGGCGAACACCGGGCGCTTCACCACGTCGACGAGCCCGCCGATCCCCTTGGGGAGCCCGCGCCGCACTGGCACGCCCAGCACCTCCTCGGCCATCTCGCTCATCCCGGAGAGGAGCGTCGACCCGCCGGTGATGACCACGCCCGAGGCTATGGCCTCCTCCAGGCCGCACTTCTGGATCTCGTGCTGCACCAGCATGAAGATCTCCTCCACGCGGGGCTCGACGATCTCGGCCAGGATCTGGCGGGAGAGCACGCGGGGCTGGCCGCCGCCCACGCTCGGCACCTCGATGGTCTCGCCGCGGTCCACCATGGAGGCCATGGCGCACCCGTAGGCCTTCTTGATGCGCTCGGCCTCGTGGGTGGGGGTGCGCAGCCCCACGGCCACGTCGTTCGTCAGGTGGTTGCCGCCCAGCGCCAGCACCGCGGTGTGCCGGATGGCGCCGCTCGCGAAGATGGCGATGTCGGTGGTGCCGCCGCCCACGTCCACCAGGCAGACCCCGAGCTCCTTCTCGTCCTCGGAGAGGGTGGCGAGCGAGCTGGCCAGCGGCTGCAGGACGATGTCGGCCACGTTGAGGCCGGTGCGCTGCGCGCACTTCACGATGTTCTGGGCGGAGGAGACGGCGCCGGTCACGATGAGGGCCTTGGCCTCGAGCCGCACGCCGCTCATCCCCACCGGCTCCTTCACGCCGTCCTGGTCGTCGACCAGGAACTCCTGCGGGAGGACGTGGATGACCTCCCGGTCGAGCGGGATGGCGACGGCCTTGGCCTGGTCGATGACCCGGTCCACGTCGGTCTGCTTGACCTCCTTGTCCTTGATGGCCACCACGCCGTGCGACGGGAACGCCTTCACGTGCCAGCCGGCGATGCCGGTGTAGACCGTGGTGATCTCGCACCCGGCCATGTGCTCGGCCTCCTCGATGGCCCGCTTGATGGACGCGACGGTGGCGTCGATGTTGACGACCACGCCCTTCCGCAGGCCCTTCGACGGATGCGTCCCGATGCCGATGATGTCGATGCCCTCGTCGGTGACCTCCCCGACGATGGCGCAGATCTTGGTGGTCCCGATGTCGAGACCGACCAGGATGTCCCCAGTCTTCGCCATGTGCTACCTCCTAGCGAGTGGCGCATCGCGCCCACGCCGCCGACCCGGGCCCTCTCGGGCCCCCCCTGCTCTCGCCGGAGCGGGCGACCCGCCCGCACCGTCCTGCACGCCGCCATTGCCACTCCCCGACATCCGGACACCGACCCGATCCGGGTGGCTCCGGTCGTCGAGGTGAATCACCTCTGCCTTGCGCCCCTCGGCGCGGAGCGCCTCGAGGACACGATGCAGACGGCCGAGCTTCTGCGGCAGGTCGCCCTGACCGAGGCGCACCTGCGTCCCCTCGTCGCCGACGTAGAGGGTGACCCCCCAGTCGCCGTCGAGGTGGATCTCCTGGATGGCGGCGAGGGGAACGAGCCCCTCCCGCGCGTACTCGTCGGCGAGGGCCAGCGCACCGCGCAGCCCCGCCTCGACCGTGCCGCGGCGCTTCGCGAAGTCCTCGCGCCCGAAGCCGGTGACGACGGGCAGGTCGAGCCCGTCGCCCGCGCCGGCACGCTTGAAGACCTGGGCATTCCCGTCGACGAGGTAGGTGCCCCCCAGGTCGACGAGCGCGCGGGGCTCCCGCTCGGTCACGGTGATCTCGAGGGCGGGCGGCAGCGTGCGGCGCGCCTCGGCCCGGGCCACCCAGGGATGGCGGGCCACGGCCTGCTCCACGGCGTCGACGTCGGCGGAGAGGAGGTCGTCCCCGGGCTTCACCGGGCAGAGGGCCCGGATCTCCGCCTCGGTGGCGCGCGTCGCGCCGACCACGCGGACCGCGGCCACGCGGAGGGAATCTCCCTGGGTGAAGTGCCGCCAGGCGGCGACGCCGCCCACGCCGAGCGCGACCGCGCCGGCTCCCCACAGCACGGCCAGGGTGAGCCCATGGCGCAGGGCTCCCGGAGGGGCCTTCGGCCCCTGCTCCACACGCCGCCTGTTGCGCGACTGCGCCACCCCACCGCCTCCCGACCCCACCAGCCGTCCACCGCTTCCGGACGGTATCGCCCAACTGGGCAGCATGCCTCAGGGAGGGATGGTGTCCAGTAAATTCAAGGTCCCAGGAGCGTGGGATGCCGGCTCACGCCTTGAGGGACGCCCCGTCCAGGATCCGCTCGCAGAGCTCCGGGAAGGGGATGCCCTTCCCGGCCGCAATCTTCGGGACGAGGGACGTCCCGGTCATCCCGGGAAGCGTGTTCACCTCGAGGATGTACGGGGTGCCGTCGGCGGCCACGATGAAGTCGACCCGGGCCGCGCCGTCGCAGCCGAGGGCCCGGAAGGCGGTCTCGGCGTCGCGGCAGACGCGTGCGGTGGCCTCGGGCGAGAGCCGGGCCGGGACGAAGTACTGGGTGGACCCGGGGGTGTACTTGGCGACGTAGTCGTAGAACTCGCGGGAGGGGACCATCTCGACGGTGCCGAGGGCCGCGCCCTCGAGGACCGCGACGTTCACCTCCTGTCCCCGGACGTACTGCTCGACGATGAGGTCGCCCTTGTAGCGGGCGGCGTCGGCCAGCGCGGCGGGGAGGCCGGCCGCGTCCTTCACGACGTGGACCCCCACCGAGGAGCCCTCGCAGGCCGGCTTCACCACCGCCGGCAGCCCGGCCGGCAGGTCGGCGACCCCGACCGAGGCGGCGCGGGAGGCCGGGAAGACCCGGTAGGCGGCCAGCGCCAGCCCCGCCT
The DNA here is from genome assembly GCA_027349605.1 of Anaeromyxobacteraceae bacterium. Classification (GTDB taxonomy): domain Bacteria; phylum Myxococcota; class Myxococcia; order Myxococcales; family Anaeromyxobacteraceae; genus CAIOAK01. Next base: position 7,881 of record DAIEMM010000014.1, on the reverse strand, counting down.
CCCGGAAGAGCAGCTTGGAGAGGACCTTGTCCATGCCGGCCGCCGAGGCGAGGACCCCGGAGCCCGTGTAGGGGATGCCCATCGACTCGAGGAGCCCCTGGGCGCAACCGTCCTCTCCGTACCGTCCGTGAAGGGCGACGAAGGCCACGTCGGCGCCCAGGGCGCGCAGCCGCACGTCCAGGTCGAGGCCGGCGTCCACCAGGGTCACGTCGAGCCCCCGCGACCGGAGCGCCTCGGCGCAGGCCTCGCCGGTCTTGAGCGACACCTCCCGCTCGGCCGACCGCCCTCCGTACAGCACCGCCACCTTCTTCCCGCTCCAGCGACCCATGGCCTCCTCCGCGTCAGGGGTGCTCGTCGGGCGCGAATGCGCCGGCGAGCCGCACCTCGAGCTCCAGCTCGACCCCGAATCTCTCCCGGACCCGCTCCCGGGCCACCCGGATGAGCGCCAGGCAGTCGCGCGCGGTGGCGCCGCCCAGGTTCACCACGAAGTTGGCGTGCAGGTCGGACCACATCGCGTTCCCCTCCCGGTGCCCCTTCAGGCCGACCGCCTCGACGAGCCGGCCGGCGTGGTCGCCGGGAGGGTTCCGGAAGGTAGAGCCCCAGGTCGGCCAGTTGAGGGGCTGGGTGCGGCGCCGGTGCTCCCGGTCGGCGTCCATCACCGCGCGGCTCGCGGTCACGTCGCCGCGCCTCAGCCGGAACCCCACCCGCGTGACCACGGCGCCCGGGGGGAGCCGGCAGCTGCGGTAGGCGTAGGAGAGCCCGGCGGCCGGGATCCAGAGGAGCCCCTCCGGCGTCGCCACCTCGACCCGCTCCACCACGTCCTTCATCTCCCCGATGCGGGTCCCGGCGTTCATGGCCGCGGCCCCGCCCAGGGTTCCGGGGATGCCGGAGGCGAACTCGCAGCCGGTCAGCCCGGCGGCGAGCGCGCGCTGCACGAGGCGGCTCACCGGGGCGCCGGCCGAGAGCACGAGCCGCTCGCCCTCCTCCGACTCCTCGCCGAAGTCGACCGGGAGCCGGACCACCACGCCGCGGATCCCGGCGTCGGCGACGAGCAGGTTGGCGCCGCCGCCCAGCACCATCACGGGCACGCGGCGCGCGGCGCAGTTCCAGAGGAGCGCCGCCAGGTCGGGCGGGTCGGCGGGGCGCACCAGGAGATCGGCCGGTCCGCCCACCCGGATGGAGGTGCGGGGCGCCATGGGCGCGTCCGGGGTGCACTCCCCGCGGACCGCGGCCGCGATCTCCCGGACCCGGTCGGTCGAGGTGGAGGGCGGCGACGCGCTCACGACCTCCCCAGCAGCTCGAGGATCTCGGGTCCGACCGCGGTGACGTCGCCGGCGCCCAGCGTGATCACCACGTCGCCCGGCCGCACCCGGGCGCGCGCCCCCGCCGCGAGGCCGGGGCGGGGAACGTGGGTCACGTCCTTGTGCCCGCAGGCGCGGATGCCCTCGGCCAGGGAGGCGCCGGAGATGCCGGGGATGGGGTCCTCGGAGGCGGCGTAGACGTCGGTGACGAGCAGGACGTCGGCGTCGTTGAAGGCGGTCTGGAACTCCAGGAGCAGGTCGCGGGTGCGGGTGTAGCGGTGGGGCTGGAAGACGCAGACCACCCGCCGTCCGTAGGCCTCGCGGGCGCCCCGGAGGGTGGCCCGTACCTCGGCGGGGTGGTGCCCGTAGTCGTCGACCACCGTGACCCCGTCGCGCTCTCCACGGATGGTGAAGCGCCGCTGCACGCCCTGGAAGGAGGCCAGCGCCGAGCGGGTCACCTCCACCGGCACCCCCATCTCGTCGGCCAGCGCCACCACCGAGAGCGCGTTCAAGGCGTTGTGGCGCCCCACCATGCTCAGCTCGAAGCGTCCCAGCGGCTCGCCGCGCCGGGTGGCCTCGAACGCCACCCGCGTCCCCAGCACCTCGACGTGGGTGGCCCGGTAGTCGGCCTGGGGCGCCTCGCCGTAGGTGACGAAGCGCTTGTCGACGAAGGGCAGGATCGACTGCACGCCCGGATGGTCGATGCACAGGACGGCGGTCCCGTAGAAGGGCACCTTGTTCACGAAGTCCACGAAGCCGCGCTTCAGGGCCTCCTCGGTCTTCCAGTGGTCGAGGTGCTCGGGGTCGACGTTGGTCACCACCACCAGCGTGGGGGCGTAGTGGAGGAAGGAGCCGTCGGACTCGTCGGCCTCGACGACGATCCAGTCCCCCTTGCCCAGCTTGGCGTTGGAGCCGAAGGCGTTCATCTTGCCGCCCACCACCGCGGTGGGGTCGAGGCCGGCGTGGGCCATGAGGTGCGCCGCCATCGAGGTGGTGGTGGTCTTGCCGTGGGAGCCGGCGATGGCGATGCCCTGCTTCAGCCGCATCAGCTCGGCGAGCATCTCGGCGCGGGGGATGACCGGGATCTTGCGGAGGCGGGCCTCGACCACCTCGGGGTTGTCGCGCCGGACCGCCGAGGAGATCACCACCACGTCGGCGTCTCCCACGTGGCCGGCGGAGTGGCCCAGCTCGATCCGGCCGCCCAGCCCGGAGAGGCGCCGCGTGGTCTCGGATTCCCGGAGGTCGGACCCGGAGACCGGGTAGCCGAGGTTGAGCAGGAGCTCGGCGATCCCGCTCATGCCGATGCCGCCGATGCCGACGAAGTGGATGCGGGGGCTGCGGGAGTGGAAGAGGGTCATGTCGAGCCGGCGGTCGGGGGACGGACGGGACGGAAGCCGGGGCCGCGGTCGCGCCCCTTGGGCGTTCCCCAGCGCCGGACGGTGAGCTGGGTGAGCACGTCGGCGATCTCGCTGGCGGCCTGGGGCCGCCCCAGGAGGCCGGCCGCCCGGGCCATGCGGGCGCGCAGCTCCGGGTCGAGCAGCACGCGCCGGATCTCGGCGGCGAGCAGCTCGCCGTTCAGGTCGCGCTCCTCGATCATCGTCGCGGCCCCGGCGTCCACCAGGCTCTGCGCGTTCTTCACCTGGTGGTTGTCGGCGGCGGCCGGGAAGGGCACGAGGATCGAGGGCTTCTTGCAGACGGTGAGCTCCCCCAGGGTGGTGGCGCCGGCGCGGCAGACCACCAGGTCGGCGCCGGCGTAGGCGGCGCTCATGTCCACGATGAACTCGCGCACGTCCGGGACGAACCCCACCCCGGCGTAGCCCTTCTCCACCTGCTCCCGATCCCGGGCCCCGGTCTGGTGCACGAAGCGGACGCGGTCCCGGAGGTCGGCCAGGAAGGGGAGCGCCTCGATGACCCGCATGTTGAGGCCGTGCGCGCCCTGCGAGCCGCCGAAGACGAGCACGCGCAGCTGGTCGTCGCGCTTGGAGACCGGACGCATGTAGTTCTCGAGCAGCTGCCGCCGGATGGGGTTGCCGAGCTGCTGGACCTTGCGGGCGGGGAACTGCCGCCCGGCCTCCGGGAAGGCGGTGAAGGCGGCCTCCACGATCCGGCCGAGGATGCGGTTCGTGAAGCCGGCCACGGCGTTCTGCTCCTGGACCGCGGTGGGAATGCCCGTGAGGCGGGCCGCCAGGACCACCGGCCCGGAAGCGTAGCCCCCCACGCCCACCACCACGTCCGGCCTCCACTTCCGGAGCACCCGCCAGGACTGGACGAAGGCGCGCGGCAGCCGCAGCAGGCCGGTGAGGATCCCCCGGATCCCCTTTCCCTTCAGGCCGCGCACGTCGATGAGCTCGATGGGGTAGCCGGCGATGGGGACCACCGAGGCCTCCAGGCCGCGCGCCGTCCCCACGAAGACCACGTCGTTCTTGGGGTGGCGGGTGACCACCTCCTCGGCGAGCGCGATGCCCGGGAAGACGTGGCCGCCCGTTCCGCCTCCGGCGACGAGCAGCCTCACGGACGGCTCCCGGCCGCCGCGGCGATGCGCGGGGAACGCTGGGCGCGCAGGAATCCGCCCTGGCCGCCGGAGACCGAGAGCAGCACCCCCGCCGCCGCCAGCATGGTCATGAGCGAGCTTCCGCCGTAGGACACGAAGGGGAGGGTGAGCCCCTTCGTGGGGAGGAGCCCCAGGACCACGGACAGGTTCACGAGCGCCTGGGAGCCGATGAGGGTGGTGAGGCCGAGGGCGAGGTAGCACCCGAAGGCGTCGGGGGCCAGCACGGTGGCGCGGAAGCCGCGCCAGACCACCACCGCGAAGAGGAGCACCAGCAGGGACATGCCGACGAGGCCGACCTCCTCGGCGATCACCGCGGCGATGAAGTCGGTGTGGGCCGCGGGCAGGTAGAAGAGCTTTCCCTTGCCCTCGCCGAGCCCCTGGCCGAACCAGCCGCCGTTTCCGATGCCCAGCAGCGACTCCACGATCTGGAAGCCGATGCCCTCCCGGTGCTGCCAGGGGTCGAGGAAGGCGGTGATGCGCTGCATGCGGTAGGGGGTCCCGGCGATGAGGTACCAGCCCACCGGGATGGCCAGCGCCACCGAGGCCAGCAGGTAGCCGATCTTCACGCCCCCGGCGAAGAGCATGACCAGGCGTACGACGAGGAGGATGACGGCGGTTCCCAGGTCGCGCTCGGCGAGCACCAGCCCCACCAAGAGCCCGGTCACCGCCACGTGGGGGAGGAAGCCGATGGAGAACATCCGCACCCGCTCCTTCTTGCGGGCGAGCGAGCGCGCCAGGTACAGGACCAGCACCACCTTGGCGGCCTCGGCGGGCTGGAAGCGGATGACCCCCAGGTCGATCCAGCGGCGCGCCCCTCCCGCCACCTTGCCGATGCCCGGGACGAGCACGGCCAGGAGGGCCACGACCACGAGGAGGAGCAGCGGGACGGCCAGCTGCTCGAGGCGCCGGTACCCGAGCTTGAGCAGCGCGAGGAGCAGGGCGAGCCCCACCCCCGCGGCGACGAGCTGCCGCTTGAGGTAGTAGAACTGATCGTGAACTCTGGCCTGGGCGGTCACCGCGCTCGCCGAGTAGACCATGACCAGCCCGAACCCGGTGAGGAGCAGCACCGCGGCGAGCAGCCACGGGTCGAGGGGGGCGGCGGTCCGTGCGCGCCGGGCGGGGGCCGTGTCGTCGCTCATGGCAGGGGAACGGCGGAGGCGAGCCGCCGGAAGGCGTCCCCCCGTTCCTCGTAGCTCCGGAACTGGTCGTAGCTCGCGCAGGCCGGGGAGAGGAGGACCACGTCCCCCGGGACGGCGAGGGCGGCGGCGCGCGACACCGCGGTGGCCAGGTCGCCGCAGGATTCGGTGGGGGCCAGGTCGCCGAGCTCCCGCTCGACGGCCGGGGCGTCCTCCCCTAGCGTGAGCAGCGCCTTGACGCGCCCCGGGAAGAGCGGGCGGAGGGGCGCGTAGGGCGCCTTCTTGCCGCGGCCGCCCAGGAGCAGGATCACCGACGGTGCGGCGGCGGGGAAGGCCGAGAGACCCACCACGGTGCTGTCGACGTTGGTGGCCTTGGAGTCGTTCACCCACTCCACGCCCCCCCGGTCGGACACCGGCTCGAGCCGGTGGGGAAGTCCCGGGAACCCGTCGAGCCCGCGCTGCACGGCAGGGCCGGGCACGCCCATCATGCGGGCGCACGCCACCGCCGCCATGGCGTTCTCCCGGTTGTGGCGGCCGCGCAGGGCGCGGCTGCGGATCCGGTAGCGCTCCGGCTCGCCGGTGGGGCCGGTCCAGCGCACGACCTCGCCGTCGTCCCGGACGGCCATGGGCGCGCGGGGGCCGAACCCGAAGGTCACCACGTCGCCCCGGGTGGCGCGGGCGGCGGCCAGCGCGGCCGGGTCCCGCTCGTTCGCCACGGCCGCGTCGCCTGGCTGCTGGTTCGCGAAGAGGCGTGCCTTGGCCGCCGCGTACTCGGCCATGCCGGGATAGCGGTCGAGGTGGTCCGGGGTGACGTTCAGGATGGCGCCGACCCGGGGGCGGAACCGCTCGATGCCCTCGAGCTGGAAGGAGGAGAGCTCGACCACCGCCACGTCGAACCGGGTCCCGGAGAGCAGGAGCTCGGAGAGCGGCGTTCCCAGGTTTCCGCCCACGAAGGCGGATCGGTCCTCCTGGAAGAGCCGGCCGGTGAGGGCGGTGGTGGTGCTCTTGCCGTTCGTCCCGGTGATGGCGACCAGCGGGACGTCGCCGAGGAGCCGGTAGGCGAGCTCCACCTCGCCCACCACCGGGACGCCGGCGCGGCGGGCCGCGGCGATGCCGGGGAGCGTGAGCGGGACCCCCGGAGAGACCACAACCAGGTCGGCGGAGGTGAAGTCCCGATCGTCGTGCCCGCCCAGCGAGAGCGAGATGGAGAGCCCCTCCAGCGGGGCCAGCGCCTCGGCGAGCCCGGAGGCAGGTTGCCGGTCGGTGACCGTCACGAGCGCTCCCTCCCGGACGGCGAGGCGCGCGGCCGCGGCGCCGCTGCGCGCCAGCCCGACCACCAGCACCTTCTTCCCGGCGAGCAGCAAGGGCACCGTTCTCTCCTAGCGAAGCTTGAGCGACATGAGGGCGACCAGGGCCAGCATGATCGATGCGATCCAGAATCGCACGATGATCTTGGGTTCGGAGAGCCCCGCCAGCTCGAAGTGGTGGTGGATGGGGGCCATGCGGAAGACCCGCTTCCCGGTGGTGCGGAAGGAGGCGACCTGCACGATGACGCTCACCGCCTCGACCAGGAAGACGCCGTTCAGGATGGCCGAGGCGACCTCGTTCTTGGTGAGGACGGCCAGCATCCCCAGCGCACCGCCCAGGGCCAGCGAGCCGACGTCCCCCATGAACATCGAGGCCGGGTAGGTGTTGTACCAGAGGAAGGCGATGCCGGCCCCGGCCATGGCGCCGCAGAAGACCCCCATCTCCTCGGCGCCGTGCACCGGAGGGATGCCCAGGTAGGCGGCCAGGCTGAAGCCGGCGATGGTGGTCCCGGCCACGTAGGAGAGGACCAGGAAGGCCACCGCCGAGACGATGGAGGGGCCGATGGCGAGCCCGTCGAGCCCGTCGGTGAGGTTGACGGCGTTGGAGGTGCCCACCACCACGAGCAGCAGGAAGGGAACGTAGGCCCAGCCCAGGTTCAGGTCGAACCGGCGGGTGGGGACGAAGGGGAGGGTCACGTGGGTGTCGAGGAAGGACCCCACGGTCAGGAACGGAAAGGCGGCCTCGAGCTGGAAGTTCCAGTCGGTGAGGAAGACCACGTACACGGCCAGCACGATGACGGCCTGCCAGACGAGCTTCTGCCTCCCGGGCAGCCCCTTGGAGTTCTTCCTCGAGATCTTCAGGTAGTCGTCGGCGAAGCCCACCGCCCCGAAACCCACGGTGACGAGCAGGACCGCCCAGACCAGCCGGCTCCGGAGGTCGGCGAAGAGCAGCGTGGCCGCCACCAGCGCGAGGAGGATCAGCGCGCCGCCCATCGACGGGGTCCCGGTCTTCTTCTTGTGGCCGTCGGGCGTGTCCTCGCGGACGTTGGAGTGGCCGTACTGCAGCCGGCGCATGCGCTCGATGAACCAGGGGCCGAGCAGCAGCCCGAGCACGAGCGCGGTCAGGCCCGCCGCGACGATGCGGAAGGAGGGGTAGCGCAGCACGTTGAAGACCGTGAAGCGCTGCGCCATCGGGTAGAGGAGGAGGTAGAGCATCTAGCGCAGGGCCTCGACGAGTCTCTCGAGCTTCATCCCCCGGCTCCCCTTCACGAGGAGCACGTCGCCGGGGCGCAGCCGCTCGCGCACGAACGCGACGAGGGCCTGGGGATCCTCGGTGTGGAAGGTGTCGGACGGATCCATCCCGGCGGCGAGGGCGGCCTCGCGGGCCAGGCGGGCGCGCGGCCCGAAGGCGGCCAGCGCGGCGAGCCCCGCGGCGGCGGCGTCCCGGCCGAGCTCCCGGTGCAGGTCGTCCTCGGCGGGGCCGAGCTCGAGCATGTCGCCCAGCGCGGCCACGGCGCGGCCGGAGCCGGCCAGCTGGCGCAGCGTGCGCAGCGCCGCCTTCATCGAGGCCGGGTTGGCGTTGTAGC
>DAIEMM010000006.1 GCA_027349605.1 Anaeromyxobacteraceae bacterium | reverse complement strand
GGCGGTGCGGCGCAGCCGGTCGGAGTTCGCCCCCCTCCCGGGCGAGACGAAGGGGACGGCGCATGAAGATCTGATGGTGCTCTACCCGAAGGGGAGCGGCATCCAGGCCCTCTACTGGGACGACGAGGGGCACGTCATCCGCTACGACGTCCGCAGCGAGGCGGGCACGTTGATCTTCGAGAGCGAACCCGGTCCGCCCGGTCCCCGGTTCCGGCTGGTCTACGCGCGACGCGGCGCGGACGTCGTGGAGATCTCCTTCTCGATCGCCCCCCCGGGCAAGGGGTTCCAGCCCTACCTCACGGGGCTGGCGCGACGGATCGAGGACCCGTGACGAGCGTGCGCACCGACGCGACCAGCTGCCGGTAGGTGAAGGGCTTGAAGAGGACCGGGGCGGGGAAGAGGGTGTCCCGCACCGCCGCCGGGGCCTTGGCGGTCACGAAGAGCACCGGGACGGCGGCCAGCCCGGCCTGGCTTCGGATCTCCTGGGCGATCTCGGGTCCCTCGCCGTCCGGGAGCAGGACGTCCATCACCACCGCGTCCGGATTCAGGTCGTGGGCCGATTGCACGGCCTCCCGCCGGGTCCCGGCCGAAGCGACCTGGTAGCCCGCCTTGGTGAGGCCGCGGACGACGGCCTCGCGGAGGCCGGCGTCGTCCTCGACCAGGAGCACGAGCGGATTCCGCCGTCGGGAGAGGAATTCCATGGAAACCTCCGGTCCCCGGGGAGGGAACCGGGGCTGCCGACGGATACAGCAACCGGCGTGCCCGTGACGAAGGCGCGTGGGTCCGGGCAGTTGCGCGCCCGGTGGGTCGGCGTCCTGCCATTCTGGCAAGGCCCCTCCGTGGCGAGCGCCAATCTGGCAAGGGTCGAGGTACGCTCGCCGCATGGCCGATCCGCGACCCCCGTTCCCCGACCCCGACGCCGACCCGGCCGAGCTGGCCCGCTCCGCCAGCCTGGACGAGCTGCAGCGCATGAAGGCCGCCGAGGAGCTGCACCGGCTCCGCTCGGAGCGCACGGCGCGCCGCTCCCGCCTCGCCATCGCCGGACAGGTGCTGGTGGGCTACGTGGCCCTGGCCGGACTGGTGGTGAATGCCTACCAGTCCTGGACCAACAAGCAGCAGCAGGAGCACCGCGACCGGACCGAGCTGGAGAAGTGGAACAAGGAGTTCGCCCGCGCCAGCCAGGCCGACAAGTACCGGGCCTTCTTCGAGACCAGCATGCTGGCCACCGACTCGGCCAACGCCGACAAGCGCCTGGTGGGCTACGCGCTCCTGCAGGAGTTCGTCCGCGACCCGATCTACGACGAGAAGGCCATGATCATGCTCGAGGAGTCGCTCTCCCAGGAGCTCCGCGGTGCGCCCCGCGACAAGCTCGACGACGTCCGGCGCGCCGCGGTCCGGGCCATCCTCACCTCGCTCGCCGGCACCGACGACTGCCGCGCCCTCCAGCGGGCCGCGCGCAGCGTGGACCGCGTGGCCCGGTTCCACGCCAGCAATCGCGACGACGGGGAGACGCGGGAGGTGGTCGACGTCTACGTCCGGCGGCTGGTGGGGCGGGCGGAGCTGGTCTGCGAGAGCCTCAAGGACTTCCGGACCGTCCGCCAGCCGATCCGGGACACCATGCTGGCCAACCCCGAGCTGCTCGGCCTGAACGCCCCCACCGATGCCGAGGCCAACCTGCTCATGGCCTCCATCCTGGTCCAGAAGTGCGAGGAGGAGATGACCTACTCGGGCGCCAGCGAGTGCCCCGCGATCCTGCGGGCCTACGCGGCGCTCTGCGAGAAGGGGGGGCGCGATCCGGCCGACGACCGGGCGGCCTGCGAGGTCGTGCAGGAGGCGGTGGCCAGGCTCCCGCGCACCTCGCCCGGCGCTCCGGGGGGCGCGCCGTGAAGGGCCTTCGCGGCGAGGCGGAGTTCCGGCGGGTCTTCGAGCTGCTCGCCTGACCGTCATGCGCACTCCCTTCCGGAACGTCGACGCGTCGTGGCTGCGCATGGACGAGCCGGTCAACCTCATGGTCGTCACCGGCGTGCTGGTGCTGGACGCGCCGGTCCCCGTGGCCCGGTTGCGGGAGCTCCTCCAGAAGCGGCTCCTGCGCTTCCGGCGGTTCCGGAGCCGGGTCGCCCCCCCCTTGTGGGGGTGGCCTGCCCTCCTGGGAGCCCGACCCGGACTTCGACCTCGACCGCCACCTGAAGCTCGTGCGGCTCGGGCCCGGGGCAGGGGAGCCCGCGCTCCAGGCCTTCGTGAGCCGCCTCCTCTCGGAGCCGCTCCCGGCCGACCGGCCGCTCTGGTCGGTGCACTTCCTGGAGCACTTCCAGGGCGGGTCCGCCATCGTCGCCCGGATCCACCACTGCATCGGGGACCTGGCGCGGCTCGCGTCGGGGAGCGCCGGCGCCCTTCTCGGGCTCCTGGCGCTGCGCGACGACCCGCCCACCGGGCTCAAGGGGCCGCTCGGCCGGGAGAAGATCGCCGCCTGGTCGCGCCCCGTCGACCTCGACGACTTCAAGGCCATCGGTCGCGCCGCGAAAAATTGCCCGTCCCTGCAAGCAGGAACGGGCTGTGGAGTGACCCCACGCGGATTCGAACCGCGGTTACGGCCTTGAAAGGGCCGAGTCCTGGGCCTCTAGACGATGGGGTCGGGGCGCGGAAATTAGCCGAAGTGCCGCGCTGGGGCAAGGCGTACGGTTCGGTTCAGGCGGCCGCCTTCCTGGCCTGGTCCGGCCACACCAGCCGCCGGGCCGCCGGCCGCTCCCTGAGGTAGAGGAGGGAGGCGCCGACGATGGCCACCGCGGGAACGGCCAGGGTGGCCGTGAGCAGGCCCCTGGGCCAGTCCGTGTAGACGGCCGCGCCTCCGATGACGAGGAGGAGCACCCACCCCGCCTGCTGGATCGCGGTCAGCAGGCGCAGCCGTCGCAGCCGGATGGCGTCGAGGGGAGCGAGCCGCTCCCAGAGCAACTGCTCCTGTCTCCAGTACGTGTAGACCACCGGGATGATCTCGAGGGTCAGGAAGGCCGAGGTGATGAGCCCGCCCACCATGGGGGCGGCGATGCGCTTCATGACGTCGGCGCCCGACCCGGTGGCCCAGAGCAGCGGCAGCAGGCCCACGAGCATCGTCCCCACGGTCATGAGCTTGGGGCGCACCCGCATCACCGTGCCCTCCATGTGGGCCCAGATGATGTCGTCGAGGTCGCGGATCTTCCCCGCTGCCCTGCGCCGCTCGTAGGCGGTGTCGATGTAGACGATCATGACGATGCCGGTCTGGGCCGCCAGGCCCACCAGCGCGATGATCCCCACCCACACCGCCGTGGAGAGGCGGTAGTCGAGCAACCAGAGGAGCCAGACGCTCCCCACCAGCGCGAACGGGATGGAGAGGAGGACGATGAGCACCTCGGTGACGTTCCGGAAGTGCCAGAGCAGGAGCACGATGATGATGATGAGGGTGAGCGGGATCACCACCCGGAGCCGCTCGTTCATCTTCTCGAGCAGCTCGTACTGCCCGGTCCACTTGAGGAAGGTGCCGGGCGGGACGACGAACTCGCCGGCCTTCGAGGCCTCCTCGACCTCCTCCTTGGCGTGGGAGACGTACCCGCCGATGTCCACCGAGGGGTCGACGTCGACGTAGACGTAGCCGACCAGCAGGCCACCCTCGTCGCGGAGCATGGGGGGGCCGCCGACGATGCGGATGTCGGCCACCTGGCCGAGGGGGACGAACGACCCGCTGCCGGGGCCTCCCCCCGTGCGCAGGGCACGGTCCCCCAGGGGGAGCTGCTCCAGCTGGGAGGGGGGCCGCGACCAGTCGAGCGCCGGGGCGTCGGTGGCGCTCGACGGCGCCGACGGCCGGGGCGCTGCGGCGCCTCCCCCACCGCCCATTCCCTGGGCGAGCAGGAGCCGGGGGATGGTGGGAGGCGCGAGCGATCCGGAGCCGCCCATCCCCCCTCCGCCGCCGGACCTTCCGCCGGCGGACGGGACCGGGACCAGGACCTGCTTCAGCCGTTCCACGTCGCTGCGCAGGTCCTGCGGGTAGCGCACGCTGATGGAGAACCGGGCGCGCCCCTCCACGGTGGTGGAGACCGACGCGCCTCCGACGGCCACCTCGATGGTCCGCTGCACGTCCCCCACGGTGAGGCCGCGCCGGGCCAGGGCCTCGCGGTTCGGGTA
>DAIEMM010000289.1 GCA_027349605.1 Anaeromyxobacteraceae bacterium | reverse complement strand
TGGGGGCTTCCGACGGGGTCGTCCCCGCGCCGCAGGCGCTGATCAGGGCGGCGAGTGCGAGGAAGGTGGCGAGGGACAGGGCGTTCCGGACGAGCTTGGAGGTCATGACCCCTGGAACACGGGCGGGCCGGAAAGGATGCGGTTGGGCACCCAAAAGGGTCAAAAGGCGGCGGCGACCTTCCCGTCGGTCCCGGAGGGGTCCGACATTGGCTAGACTCCCCGCCCGTGATGCCCCTCCTCACCCCCGCTGCGGAGAGCGCCCGCCGGCTCGACCTCCTCCGGACGGCGCTCGCCGGCCTTGGGCTGGAGGGGGCGCTCGTCCTCCAGGCCGTCGACGTCCTCTGGCTCTCCGGAACCCGCCAGAACGCCGCGCTCTGGGTGCCCGTCGAGGGGGAGCCCATGCTCCTCGTGCGCAAGAGCCTCGCGCGGGCCCGGTCCGAGAGCCCGCTGGCCCGGGTGGTCCCGTTCCCGGCGTCGCGGGAGCTGGCCCCGCTCCTGGGGCCGTCCCGCCGCCTCGGGCTCACCTTCGACACCGTGCCGGTGGCGGTCCAGCAGTTCTGGTCGCGGGCGCTCCCGGGCGCCGAGTGGACCGACGTGTCCGGGGTGGTCCGCGATTCGCGCAGCGTGAAGTCCCCGTGGGAGCTCGACCGCATGCGGGACACCGCCCGCCTCCTGGGCGGCGTCTTCCGCGAGATCCCGGCGTTCCTCCGCCCGGGGATGCGAGAGGTGGACCTGGCGGCCGAGATCGAGGTCCGCATGCGCCGCGCCGGCAACGAGGGCAGCCCCCGGGTCCGCGGCTTCAACCAGGAGTTCTTCATGGGGCTCGCCATCGCCGGGGGGGCCGCCACGGCGCCGAGCTACTTCGACGGGCCGGTCACCGGCAGGGGGCTCTCGCCTTCCTCTCCCCTGGGCGCGTCGGTCGACGTGATCGCGCGCGACGTCCCGGTGCTGCTCGACTACACGGCCATCCTGGGCGGCTACGTCACCGACATGACCCGCATCGCCGTGTGCGGGGAGCTCGCCCCGGAGCTCGCGCGCGCGTTCCGGGTCGCCCGCGACATCCAGGAGGAGGTCGCCCGCTCGCTCGCCCCCGGCGCGATCCCCAGCGCGCTCTTCGCCACCGCGTGCCGGCGTGCCGAGGAGGCCGGGCTGGGCGACCGCTTCATGGGGCCGCCCGGGGCGCAGGCCCGCTTCGTCGGGCACTGGATCGGCCTCGAGCTCGACGAGGTCCCGGTGCTCGCCCCCGGCTTCGACACGCCGCTCCGCCTCGGCCAGACCATCGCGCTCGAGCCCAAGTTCGTCTTCCCCGGCCAGGGTGCGGTGGGCATCGAGAACACCTGGGCCGTCGGGGAGCGCGCCGGGGAGCGGATCACCGATCTCCCGGACGACCTGATCCGCGTCTAGCGGGCCGGGCCAGCCGCGCCAGCTCCACCTCCACCTGCGCGTCGAGCTGGTAGGCGTCCTCGACGAAGTGCTCGGTCCCGTCCGGGTCCACCACGGCCGTCCCGTAGACGAAGACCACCTGGACCGGCTCGCGGAGCTTCACCGTCGTGGACCGCTCCCGCCCGGCCGCCTCGGCGATGCGGGCCGCGTCCCAGCCCTCCTCCTTGCCCAGCACCCAGCGGGCGAGCGCGTTCGGATCCTGGAGACGGATGCAGCCATGGCTGCGGTTCCGCCGCGGAAGCTCGAAGAGGCGCCCGTAGGGCGTCCCGTGCAGTGCGATGCACTGCGCGTCGGGGACGACGAACTTCACCGCTCCCAGGTCGCTCCTCGGGCCGGGGCGCTGGCGCAGCGTGAGCTCCCCCTTCGCGACGCGGGAGAGGACGTCCTCGGTGGGGGCGAAGGTCTCCGCGTCCTCCTCCGGCCGCGCCACGATCTCCATCCCGTGCCGGGCGAGCCATGCGGGGTTGGCGCGCGCCTCGGGCAGGATCTCCTCCTTCAGGATTCCCGGCGGGGGAACCCAGTACGGGCGGAAGACCACCGCGGAGATGGAAGCCGCGAGCATGGGGGTCGCGTGGCTCCGTCCGGCTCCCACGACCGTGCGCATGTGCAGGTCGGTGGTCCCCCGCTCCATGTCGATGGCCCAGAGCTCGGCCCGCGGGATCTCCACGACCACGACCCGGCGCCCCGGATCGGGCAGCCAGCGCCATCGCTCCAGGGCGAACTCCACCTGGCGGACCCGGCGGGAAGGCGGGACGTTCAGCGCCTCCACCGTCCGCCTCCCGAGGACCCCGTCCTCGGCGAGGGCGTGCTGCTCCTGGAAGCGCTTCACCGCCGCGACGAGCGCCGCGTCGAGGAGCCCGGGGTTCGCCGGGGGCGGAGCGTCCGCGGGGAGATCGCCCCGTGCCAGGAGGTGGCTCCGCACCGCGGAAGTCCCGCTCCAGGCCTCGCCGGGCGACACCTTGGCGGCGGGCACGGGAACGTCGGGCAGCGGCGGGGCGGCCTCCAGGGCGCGATACCGGGCCAGCGCCGCCTTCAGGCGCACGTAGCCCGGGTAGCGTGGCTCGACCGAGGCCACCACCGCGTCCGGATCCCGCCCGTCGCGGGTCTCGCGAACGAGGCGGGGGAGGTCGAGCACGCGGGCAGGCAGGTCCTGGCCGCGCCCGGCGCGCGGCGCCTCCACCCGCCCTCCGTGCACGGCGGAGAGGAAGCGCATCCATTCCACGGAGAGTGCAACGTCGAGGAGCGCCCGGTCCGGTCCGGGCGCCTCCCCTTCCGCTGCGCGCGCCGCCTCGGTGAGCCGCCCGAGGTCGAAGTCGGCGGGATCGAGCCCCAGCGCAGCGCCGTCTCCGATGGCGCCCAGGGTCGCCCGCAGCGCAGGGACCGGCCTTCCGCTCTCGAACCAGAGGAGCCCGGCGGAACCCTCCGGGTACAGGACGCGGAGGCTCGCCGAGACGTCGCGGAGGTCGGGCCGGCGGAGCCACGGATGACTGGACGCGCCCACGACCCCGGCGACG
>DAIEMM010000288.1 GCA_027349605.1 Anaeromyxobacteraceae bacterium | reverse complement strand
GTCGGCCGAGGACGAGACCAGGACCAGCGTGGTGTCCGGAGGAGGTTCCTCCAGGGTCTTCAGGATGGCGTTCTGCGCCTGCGGGTTCATGGCGTCGGCCGGGTCGATCAGGACGAACCGGCGCCGCCCCTCGAACCGGCGAAGCGAGAGGCGGCGGTCGACGAGCTCACGGACCTGGTCCACGACGATGTCCCGCGACGGCGTGCGGCCACCCTTCGGCTCCCAGCGACCGGCCCGCGCCATGTCCCGCTCCCGCTCCACGACCAGCACGTCGGGGTGGACGCCACGCGCGATCTTGCGGCAGGGGGCGCAGGCGCCACAGGCGTCCCCGTCCGCCCGCTCGCAGTTGGCGGCCTGGGCGAGCAGCCGCGCCACCGTCCCCTTCCCCACCCCCGCCGGGCCGGCGAAGAGGTAGGCATGGTGGAGCCCACCGCGCCGGACCGCGGCGCGAAGGGCATCGACGGCCCTGTCCTGGCCGATGATCTCCGCGAAGGGCATGGGGCGCGGGGAAGATAACACGGCGGCCGGGCCGCCGCGGGGAGCAGTCATCCACCCGATCTGCCCGCCAGCCGGGCCACCGCCGCGGCCAGCTCGCGGGGGTCCACGGGCTTGCACAGGAAGGCCTGGAAGCCTGCCGAGAGCGCGCGGTCCCGGTCGGACGGCTGGGTGTACGCGGTGAGCGCCGCCGCCGGGACCCTTCCTCCCCGCTCCGGGTCGAGCTCGCGCACCTTGCGGATCAGCGAGATTCCGTCCTCTCCGGGCATCCCGATGTCGGAGACGAGCACGTCGGGCGGCTCCCCGGCGAGCGCCTCGAAGGCTGCCGAGGCCGACGCCGCCGTGGAGACCCGGGCACCCGCCTGCTCGAGGAGGTGGCGCAGGGCGTCGAGCGTGTCCTCGTCGTCGTCCACCACGAGGACGTGGACCTCGGCGAGGCTCGGGATCTCGCCCGGCGGGTGCCAGGGGCGGCCCGCTCCCCGCGGTGCGTGGCGCGGCGCCGTGCGCGGGGGCCCCATCGGCGTGGGCAGGTCGACCGTGAAGGTCGCTCCCTGGTTCCGTCCCGGGCTCGACGCGCTCACGCTTCCACCGTGCGCCTCGACGAGGTGGCGCACGATGGCGAGCCCGATGCCCAGCCCACCGTGGGCGCGGGTGGGGCTGGAGTCTGCCTGGCGGAAGCGCTCGAACACGTGAGGGAGGAAGCCGGGATCGATGCCCGCTCCGTCGTCCTGGACCTCGAGCCGGACCAGGTCCGGGAGGCGCCGGACCCGGACCTTCACCCGGCCGCCCGCGGGCGTGAACTTGATGGCGTTGGCGAGGAGGTTCCAGACGATCTGCTGCAGGCGGGCCGGGTCACCGCGCACCGCGCCCGCTCCCTCCTCGATGTCGATGGCGAGCTCGATCCCCTTGGCGCTCGCCGCCGGCCGGACCGTCTCCGCGGCCGCCTCCACCGCTCCGCCGAGGTCGGCTTCCCGCACCTCGAGCTTGAGCCGGCCGCGAACGATGCGGG
Organism: Anaeromyxobacteraceae bacterium; assembly: GCA_027349605.1. GTDB lineage: Bacteria > Myxococcota > Myxococcia > Myxococcales > Anaeromyxobacteraceae > CAIOAK01. Next base: position 1,767 of record DAIEMM010000288.1, on the reverse strand, counting down.
CGACGTCGAGCAGGTCGTCGACGATCTGGGCCTGGGTCGTGGCGCTCCGCTCGATGGCCTCCATGGCCCGCTCGGTCGCCGACGCGTCGAGCCGCCCGGTGCGAAGCAGCCTCGACCAGCCCAGCACGGCGTTGAGCGGGGTCCGGAGCTCGTGCGAGACGGTGGCGATGAACTCGTCCTTGGCGCGGCTGGCCCTCTCGGCCTCGGCGCGCGCCTCCTGCTCCCGGGCGAGCAGCGCGGACCGCTCGGCCTCGCTGCGGCGGGCCTCGGTCCGGTCGCCGAAGACGAGGGCGACCCCCTGCGCCTCCCGGCCCTGGGCGCGGATGGGAGCGGCCGATCCCTCGATGGGATACTCCCTCCCGCCGGGTGCGAGCAGCGTCACGCCCGCCCCCAGGGGGATCGGACCCCCGCCCGCCAGCGCCGCCGCCACCGGATCGGGAACGGGGCGCCTCTGCTCGTCCACCGCCCGGAACACCTCCCCGAGCGGACGCCCCACCGCCTCCGGCCCGGCGCCGACGAGCTTCTCCGCCGCCGCGTTCACCAGGGTGACGAACCCGCGCACGTCGGTGGCAATGACGGCGTCGCCGATCGACGCCAGGGTGGTGCGGAGCCACTCCCGCTGCTTGCGCTCGGTCTCCTCCGCCCGCAGCCGGTCGGCCTCCATGTCGCCGAGCGCCAGCGCGTTCCAGTAGACGACGGCCGCCGCCACCACCACCGCGCTGACCACGACGAAGGAGGCGCCGAGGAGCGCCTCGTACTTGCCGGCGCGCAGGCCGACCACGAGGAAGAACCAGCCCAGTCCGATCGGCACCACGAAGACCGCCCCGATGAGCCGGCGCGCCATGAACCCCGCCAGGCCGGGGGCGGTGAACACCCGCATCACCCCCGACTCCGGACGGTCGAAGAGCAGCGCGGTGACGAGCAGGAAGAAGCCGATCCCGGCGTAGAACGGCACCCGCGTGCTCGCCGCCAGTCCCTCCATGGGCTCGACGCCGTACGCGTAGCCGATGATCGCCTGCAGGGGGACGAGCGCCGCGGCCAGCGCGAGCAGCTGGGCCGGGCGGGTTCCCGCCTCCGTCTGCAGGTCGTGGACCGCGAGCGCGATGCCGATGAAGAGGAAGGCCAGCGCGGCGTTGGGGGCCATCCGGCCCGGGTAGTGGACGGTCCCGTCCTCGTGGAAGAGGACCTGGTCGATTCCCAGGTTGACCCGGGCCACGTACTCGACGAGCGTCAGGAAGGCCACCGCTCCCACCACCGCCCCGGCGACCTTGGCGACGAGGCGCGCACGGGGGCCGGATCTGTGGGAGGCCAGCGTCCGAAGGGCGAGCCCCGCTGCCACGAAGCCCAGCGCCGAGTTGGCCTTCACGGCGATGGACCCGGGAATCCCCGAGCGCAGGAGCGGCAGGTCGAGGGCCCAGCCGATGAGGATGGCCATCCCCAGGAACGCCGTCGCCTCGGCGGCGGCGCGCGCCAGCATCTCGAGGTTTCGCGGAAGTCGCCGGGTTTCGACGGACATGGGGGACGCGATCATGTTGACCCCCTCGCCCGGCCCGCGCAAGCAAAGGGGGCGCGCGGGGCCTCCGAGTGGACCGGGGGGGGGCGCGTGCTAACCTGACCCTTGGAGGCTTCCATGAGGCTCACGCCGCTCGACATCCAGCAGAAGCGCTTCTCGCGATCCCTGCGGGGCTACGACCGCGACGAGGTCGAGGCCTTCCTGGCTCAGGCCGCGTCTGCCTTCGAGGATCTGGTGAAGGAGCTGCACTCCCT
>DAIEMM010000464.1 GCA_027349605.1 Anaeromyxobacteraceae bacterium | reverse complement strand
TGCTCACGACCGGGGAGCCGATCCCGGTCGGGAGGACGGAGGTGGAACTCTCCTGGTCGGGCGCCTTCAGCGCCGGCCTGCGCGGCCTCTACCGCGCCGGCCCCCTCGCCGCGACGCAGTTCGAGGCCTCCGACGCGCGCCGGGTCTTCCCGTGCCTCGACGAGCCCGGATTCAAGGCGCCGTGGGCGGTCGCGGTGGAGGTGCCGAGCGGGACCGCGGTGCTCGGCAACGGCCGGGAGGTGCGCCGGGAGGCGAGCGGCGATCGCGAGGTGGTCACCTTCTCGGAGACCCCTCCCTTGCCCACGTACCTCGTCGCGCTGGTCGCCGGTCCCATGGCGGCATGCGCCGAGGAGCGGGTGAGGGGCGTGCCGGTGCGCACCTGGGCGGTCCCGGCGAAGGCCGACCTGACCGCCTTCGGCCAGGAGGCTGCGGTCGCGGTGCTCCCCCGGCTCGAGGACTACTTCGACGTCCCCTACGCGTTCGGCAAGCTCGACCAGATCGGCCTGCCCGACTTCGAGTTCGGGGCCATGGAGAACGCGGGCCTCGTCACCTACCGGGAGACGGCCCTGCTGCTCGACCCGGCCAGCGCGTCCCTTCCCGTCAAGAAGCGGGTGGCCGAGGTGGTGACCCATGAGCTGGCCCACCAGTGGTTCGGCAACTGGGTGACCATGGCCTGGTGGGACGACCTCTGGCTGAACGAGTCGTTCGCCACCTGGATGGCCTACAAGATCGTGGCCGGCTGGAAGCCGGAGTGGCGCATCTGGCTCGATTTCGACCAGGGCAAGGCGGCCGCGCTCGGCCTCGACGCGCTCCGCTCCACCCATCCGATCCACGCGGAGGTGCGGAACCCGGAGGACATGGGCGAGGCCTTCGACCTCATCACCTACGAGAAGGGCGGGGCGGTGCTCCGCATGATCGAGGCCTGGCTCGGGGAGGAGCCCTTCCGCGGGGGGATCCGGCGCTACATGAGCCGCTTCGCCCGCGGGAACGCCGTGGCCGACGACCTGTGGAAGGCGCTGCAGGAGGCGTCCGGGCAGCCGGTGCTCGAGCTCGCCAACACCTGGATCCGGCAGCCCGGGTTCCCCATCCTCGGTCTCGCCCGCGACGGAGCCAGGGTCCGGCTGTCCCAGCGCCGCTTCCTCTCCGAGCCCGGCGCCCGGGAGGCCGGCAACTGGCCCTTGCCGGTGGTGCTCCGCTTCGAGGACGACCGCGGGCCGAGGGAGCAGCGGCTCCTGCTCCGGGAGGCGGCCGCCGAGGTCGTCCTCGAGGCGCAGGGGGCGGTGCGCTGGGTCTTCGGGAACGCCGGTTCCACCGGCTTCTACCGGGTCGACCACGCGGCGGGCGACCGCGCCGCGCTCGCCGGCCACCTCGGGGCCCTGCGTCCGGAGGAGCGCATCGCGCTCCTCGCCGACGAGTGGGCGCTTCTTCGAGCGGGAGAGCGGGCACCGGAGCCCTTCCTCGATCTCCTCTCCGCGTTCGCGGGGGAGGAGGATCGGGCGGTTCTCGACGAGCTGGTCGGAAGGCTGGGCGCGGTCGAGCACCGTCTCCTCGATCCGGTGGCCCGTGCCGGGTTCCGGGCCTTCGCGGCTGCGCTCCTCCGCCCGGCACTGGACCGGGTCGGCATGGACGCGTCGCCCGGGGAGGACGGCGAGGCCCTGCTCCGGCGTGCCGCGCTGGTCCGGGGCGTTGCGGTCGTGGCTCGCGATCCGGCCGCGACCGCGCAGCTCGTCGCCCGCCTCGACCGGTTCCTGGCCGGGGAGCGGGCGGCCCTCGAGGCCAACCTGCACGATGCAGCGGTGACCGTGGCGGCGCGGGCCGGGGACGAGGCGCGCTTCGCCCAGTTCCGCCGGCTGGCCCGGGAGGAGAAGGACCCCGCGCTCCAGCGGCGCTACCGGATGGGGCTGGCGCTCTTCGAGGCCCCCGCCCTGGTCCGGGAGGCCGTCGACGTTCCGTTCGGCGACGAGGTCCCGCTCCAGGACCTGGCCGCCTTCGCCGGGTCGCTCCTCGGCAACCGGGCCGCCTGCGATCCCTTCTGGGAGGCCCTGCGCTCCCGGTGGGAGCCCTTCCAGGCCCGCCTGGCCGACGCGCCGCTCATGCTGCGCCGGGTGATCGAGGGCACGGGGTCGTTCACCACGCGCGAGGAGCTCGAGCAGGCCCGCGCCTTCTTCGCCTCCCACGAGGTGCCGGCGGCGCGACAGGCCATCTCCCAGACCCTCGAGCGGCTCGCCCAGGACGTCGATCTCTGGGAGCGGATCGGGCCCTCGGTGGGGGCCTGGCTGGACGGCAGGGCGGGGCGCCGGTGACCGAGCACGTCGACGTCGAGCAGCAGCGCTGGACCCGCCCGTGGCTCTTCCTCTTCCTCGAGCTCCCGTTCGGGGCCGCCATCGGCTTCCTGATGATCGCGGTTCCCTACCGGCTCTCGGCGGCCGGGGTCCCGCTCTCCGAGATCGCGACGGTGTCGGCGGTGGGGTTCATGCCCCACGCCCTCAAGATCCTCTGGGTCCCGGTCATCGACATGGTCGGGAAGCGGAAGCACTGGTACCTCGGCATGGTGGGCGTGACCGCCGCGCTGCTCGCCGCGGCGTCGCTCGTGCCCGACCCGGCGCGCCACCTCGGCCTGCTGACGGTGATCGTGACCGCGCTCCAGGCGGCCGCGGCCACCACCTCGGGCGCCCTGAACGCCCTCATCGCCATGACCACCCACCCCGACGACAAGGGGAAGGCGGGCGGCTTCTACATGGCCGGCAACGTGGGCGGCACGGGCATCCTCGGTGCGCTCGCCCTCTGGCTCTCCACCGCCGTGGCCCCCTGGGCGGGCGGTCTGGTCCTCGCGCTCGTGGTCGTCGCTTCCGGGGCCGGGGCGGCCACCATCCACGAGAAGCGGCTCCTCGAGGACGCGGCGCGGCGCTCCGCCGGGGTCCTGCGCACGCTGGGCAGGCGCATCGCGGCGATGGGGCGCGACCTCTGGGAGACCGCCTCCAGCCTGCACGGGTTCACGGCCCTCGTCATCTCCGTGGCGCCGGTGGGCTGCGGCGCCCTCACCAACCTGTTCGCCGGGATGGCCATCGAGTACGGGGCCGACCAGCGCGTGGTGGAGATCGTGAACGGGCTGGGCGGCGGCATCGCCGGGGCGCTCGGCTCCCTCGTGGGCGGCTTCCTCGCCGACCGGATGAACCGCCGGGTGGCCTACGCCCTCGCCGGCGGCCTCACGGCGCTCTCGGCGGCGGGCATGCTGGTGGCGCCCATGACCCCGACCACGTACATGGTCGGGACGCTCGCCTACAATTTCGCGAACGGCATCGCCTTCGCCACCTGGGCCGGGATGGTCCTGGAGGTCGTGGGCAACACCGCCGCGGTCGCCACCAAGTACGCCCTCTTCGTGGCCTCCTCGAACCTCGCCATCAGCACCGTAACCAAGCTCGACGGCTGGGCCAGCGGGTTCCGGGGGCTGTCGGGAAGCTGGGCCCACGAGGCGGGAGCGCGAGGCGCGCTGGCCTTCGACGCCGGGATCACCGTGGTGGGGATCGTGATCGTCCTGGGGCTGGTGCGCTACACCGCCTCGAGGAAGGCCAGGACCTCGGCGGCCACCGCCGCCGGCTCGTGACGCATCATCATGTGGCCGGCCCTCGGGACGACCCGGGTGCGCGCGTCGAGGAGGCAGGCCACCCGTGCCCGCATGTCGGGAGGCGGCGGCAACTCGGTCCGCTCCCCTTCCAGCAGCAGCACCGGGCAGCGGATGGCGCGCCAGTACCGGCTCCACTGCTCCAGCCGGAAGGGGTAGGGGCCCCGGGTGACGTGGATCGGGTCGTGCTTGAAGGCACGGCCTCCCGCGACGGGGGAGGTCCCCCGCTCGGCGAGGAGGAGCGCCACGTCCGCCGGGCAGAGCGGGTCGAACTGCCGGATTCGCGCAGCGCAGGCGTCCACGTCGGGGAGAACCCGCGGTCCGCGCTGGCGCGCGCGGCGGACGCCGTGGATCCAGTCGGCGGCACGCCGGGGCAGGTCCTCGTCCGGCTGCTCGGGGAGGCGCATCCCCTCCATGGCCACCACGGCCCGCGGGCGGTCCGGGAAGACCCCGGCGAAGAGAGCCGCGATCGAGGCGCCCATCGAGTGCCCCACCAGCACCAGCCGGTCGAGAGCGACGGCGTCGGCGAGGTCGGCGACATCGGCCAGGTAGTCCATGAAGTGGTAGTAGCCGCCCGCACCGATCCACTCCGTGTCGCCGTGCCCGCGAAGGTCGGGCGCGACGACGTGGTAGCCGGCGGCGGCCAGGGCGGGCGCGACGGGGGCGAAGCCCCAGGACAGGTCGAGGAAGCCGTGCAGGCAGAGGAGGGTGGTCGGGCCGCCGCCGTCCCACTCCAGCAGGTGGTGGCGGAGGCCGTTCGCGGCCACGTCCCGCTGGGTCGGGTCGGCTTCGGGCATGGCCGGGCAGCGTAGCGCCGGGCGGCGGCTTAAGGGAACCCTGGAGGCACGATGCGCGCCGTCTTCATCACCCGACGTGGTGGTCCCGAAGTTCTCGAGGTCCGCGAGGTGCCCGACCCCGGCCCGGGTCCCGGGGAGGTCCGCATCGACGTGCGGGCGGCCGGGCTCAACTTCGCCGACGTCATGGCGCGCATGGGGCTCTATCCCG
>DAIEMM010000454.1 GCA_027349605.1 Anaeromyxobacteraceae bacterium | reverse complement strand
CGGCGGCCGAAGAGGGACCCGGAACGTGATTCGAAGGGTGACCGCCGGAGTCGCCGCCGTGGCGGCCCTTGCTTGCGCCAGCGTTCCACGAGGGCACGGGGGATACTCGTTCCCCGGGTCCTTCGACGTGACCCAGGTCGTCACCGTGGATCAGGACCGCACCGGCAGCCAGGAGATCCTGGCAAGCCTCCGGCGCGTCGACGACGACTACGAGGTCACCCTCTTCGACGGGGCCCTCGAGGTCCCGCTCCTGTCCGCGTCCGTGCGGGCCGGCGTCCGGAACGTGCAGGTGATGGCCCCCGGGATGGACGGCGCAATCGGGCTCCGTCTCCTGGAGCTGCTGCAGGATCTCTATCGTCGTGGCTTCCCGGCTTCCGTGGAGGGGAGGACGGAGAGCGACACGGGGACCTTCACCGCCCGGCTCGACGGCCTACCCGCGTCGAGCTCGCCTTGCCGGTTCCCTTCCACGATCGAGGTCGTCCCGCACCACGGGGGTGACCCTCGTCTCGTCGTGCGCACGATCGACGTCGCCTGCGTGCCGGGTCGTCGGGGACTCTGAGCTCCCCGGGCAGGCCCTCGGAACACGGGTTGCCGGGGTGGCCGACGGAGTCCGCGACGTCACGGTCCGTGATCACCTGTCCCCAGCCGGCCCCACCGCCTCCGCCAGCCGCGCCCTGAGCGCCTCCGCTCTCACGGCGTCCACGAAGATCCCCGGCGAGGCGACCGGGGTCGCCTGCGCGCAGTGGGTGTCCTTCCGGGCCGGAGCCGTCCCGTTCAGCAGGTCCTGCCCCACCGGAACGTCCACGCACGGGTTTCCCGTCGGCACCATCACGCCGTGGTTCCACCCACCGTCCACCTCCACCATGGTCGCGTTCGGCATCGCGGCCAGGCTCGCCAGCGCGCGGGACAGTGCGTACGGGGTACAGATGAGGGTGGGCCCGATGACCAGTGCCGCGCCCGGATGCACCGAGCCGTAGAGGGCCAGCTGGAAGACGAGGGCCAGGACGATTCCCGCGGCAAGCAGGTTGTCGCGATGCTCCGGTCGAAGGCCGCAGGGACTCCTCGATTCCCGCGCCCCGAAAGGGCGCGCCTGCTCCGCGTTGGCGTCGGCCGTCTCCATGAGGGACCTTCCGGTGGGCTCGAGGGGTCCCAAGCGAGGATGGGTCCAGGCGTTCGCCGAGCCGGTTCATGCCCCTTCATCGTGGGATGCGACGATTCGCCACAGGGCACTACGCTTCGCCTGCGGTGGGGACTTCGGAAGGGGGCACCCGTGTCGTTCTCATCCCTGGTGGGTTCGGTCTGGAGCTTGCGCGGAGTCGACGGGCCGGTCGTCGGCCTCGTCGAGGCCGCGGACGGAGAGGTCCTCACCCTGACCGTCGTCGGCCTGGGCCACGAGCCGCTCGAGGGCGTCGAGATCCTCCCGCACGAGGCGGGGAGCGGCCGGCTCGCTCGCGTCTCGTCGGTATGCCTGCTCGAGAAGTGGAAGCGGATGGGCGCTCCCCCCGCCTGATTGCGGGCGCCCGCCTCTCCGTCGCTCCCCTCGTCTCACCGGGATCGACCTGGAGGCACGGCGGGAGGAGGGCACCTGGACGCCACGTCCGTTAGACGTCCCGGCGAGGAGAGCGGACCATGAGCGTCGTCAAGTTCGTGCGGCTCCACGCGGACGGTGCAGGTGAATCCCACGTGTCCCCGGAGGAGCTGGGCATCAAGTCCTCCTCGTTCGCTCTACCGTCCGGTTGGGTGGGGGGATGGCACCCCTCTCCCACCCGGATGTGGATCTTCTGTCTCGGCGGGGACATGGAGTTCCAGACGAGTGACGGGACCGTGCTCCGGGTCGAGGCTGGGAGTTCGATCCTCCTCGAGGACACCAGCGGCAAGGGCCACCGGAGCCGGGTGATCGGCGAGCGCGACGTACTCCTGGTCGCGGTGCAGGGGTGGCACCGGTCACCCGGTGGCGGTCTCCAGGGGGAATCCCTGCGCCGCCCAGTCGAGGACCCCGTCCTCGAGCCGGACAGCCTTGAAGCCCTTCAGCCGGAGCTGCTTCACCGCCTCCACCGCGAGCACGCAATAGGGGCCGCGGCAGTACGCCACCACCTCCCTGCGCTTCGGGAGCGTGGAAAGCCGTCTCGCCAGCTCGGGCAGGGGGACGGAGAGCGCCCCAGGGATGTGCCCCGACGCGAACTCCTCGGGGGGCCGCACATCGAGAACCGTGACCTCGCCGGTCCGGACCCGGCGCCGCAACGCGACCTCGTCCACGGCTTCGAGCTGCGCGTTCCCGGCGAGGAACTCCCGGGTGATCCGCTCGACCTCCGCCAGCCGGCGCTCGGCGACCCGCCGGACCGAGAGGAGGAGGTCCGGCACCGACGGGTCGGCGATGCGATAGGTGACGAACAGTCCCTCCTTCGTCGACTCGACGAGCCCCGCTCCGCGCAGCACCTGGAGGTGGGCGGACGTGTTCGCGAGCGTCATGTCGGCGAGCCCGCCGAGCGCCTCGACGGTGCGTGGCCCCTGCGACAGGAGCTCGAGCAGCTCGATCCGGTGGGGGCTCGCGAGCGCCTTCGCCACGCGTGCGAACTGGCCGTAGATGGCGTTCTTGAAGCGCCTGCCGGACGACGGTGCGGGACGGGTCACGGGCACTCCCGCTAGAAGACGATGACCTTGTCCGCGTCCACGGTGAGCTGGGTGAGCTCGTCGAGCGTGCTCCGCCTCGCTCCCTCGGCCACCTCGCCCTCCTTGATCCCGCGGGCGTCCATGCAGGTGCCGCAGAGGAGCACGCGACCCTTCCGGAGGACCGGCTTCAGCATGCGCTCCAGGTTGTAGTAGCCGTTCGGGGTCGTCTGGCCGGCCTTCGCGCAGGCGACGGAGTCGCCAATGAGGAAGACGTCGACCTGGGTCTGCTCGTGCTTGTTGGCGAGGTTGCCAGCGAGTCGAAGCCCGTTGTAGCTGCGCTCCGTGCCGTAGGGCGGGTCGTTCAGGACGATGAGGATCTTCACGTCTGTCTCCGGTGGTCGGGTGGGTGATCAGGCCCGCTCGACGGTGGTCTCGAGCGGGACGGCGTTGGCCACGGTGTAGGCGAACGGGCACTTCTCCTGCGCGGCCTGGTTCCAGCGCGCGAGGCGCTCGGCGTCCACGGGAGCGCCGACGGTGACGCGAACGGCCACGCGCTCGACGAGCGGCTTCTTGCCGAGGCCGAAGACGTGGGACGCGTCGACGGAGTTCTCCGCGACGGTCTTCACCTCGCCGAGGTCGACGCCCTCCATCGAGGCCAGCATGACGACGGTCGCCGTGAAGCAGGCGGCGAGGCCGAAGAGCATGTACTGGAG
>DAIEMM010000449.1 GCA_027349605.1 Anaeromyxobacteraceae bacterium | reverse complement strand
TCCGCGGCGCGGTGGTGCTGCCCCACGGCATGGGCAAGACCATCCGGCTGGCGGTCTTCGCCAAGGGCGACAAGGCCCGCGAGGCCACCGAGGCCGGGGCCGACATCGTCGGCGCCGAGGACCTGGCCGAGCGGATCCATGGCGGCTTCATGGACTTCGACAAGGTCATCGCCACCCCCGACATGATGGGCGTGGTGGGCCGGCTCGGAAAGGTGCTCGGCCCCCGCGGCCTCATGCCCAACCCGAAGGTGGGCACGGTCAGCGCCGACGTGGCCCGCGCGGTCAAGGAGCAGAAGGCCGGCAAGGTGGAGTTCCGCGTCGAGAAGGCCGGCATCGTCCACGTCCCGTTCGGGAAGGCCTCCTTCACCCCGGACAAGCTGAAGGACAACTTCAACGCCATCATTGAGGTCATCTTCAAGGCGCGTCCGCAGACCGCCAAGGGTGTCTACCTCAAGGGCGTCACCGTGAGCACGACCATGGGCCCGGGCATCCGGCTCGACCCGGCCGAGCTCACCGCTCACGACACGGCAGGCTAGGAAGAGCAGTTCCAGGCTGGCCCGCCGGCACCTCGCCGGCGGGCGTTTCCTGGTCCAAGACAGCGGGCCCTCCCGTCCCCGGGTGCGAGAAGCAGAAGGGGAGGGGAGGCCAAGCGGGCGAGGCGAGCCCGACCCGCCGAGACGGGAAGTTGCGATTGCAGCGTCCCATGCTTGGCCAGGGGGTCGACGTACCGGACGTCCGGTCCGTGGCCCACATCACGCCGAGCCGCATCGCGGCCGGTCGGGAAGGAAGTGAGAACACTTGAACCGGACGGAAAAAGAAGCAGTCATCGACCAGCTCCACGCCAAGATGGCCAAGGCAACGGCAGCCATCCTGGCGGAGCCCCGGGGTCTCAACGTCGCGACGGTCACCGAGCTTCGCCGGAAGTGCCGCGAAGCCAAGGTGGAGTACCGCATCGTGAAGAACACCCTGGCCATCCGTGCCGCCAAGGGCACGGACCTCGAGCAGCTGGCGGAGAAGTTCGTCGGTCCGACGGCGCTCGTCATGTCGTACGACGACGTCATCGCCCCGGCGAAGATCCTGGCGGACTTCGCCAAGGATCGCGAGAACTTCGCGATTCGCATCGCGGTCGTGCAGGGGAAGGTCATCGACGTGAAGGCCATCATGGCCCTCGCGAAGATGCCCGCCCTCCCCGAGCTGCGGTCGAAGATCGCCGGAGTCATCGCGCAGCCCGCGTCGAAGCTCGTGCGCATGCTCGCGGCACCGGGCCAGCAGCTGGCCCAGGTCCTCGGCGCGCGCAAGGAGCAGCTGGAGAAGCAGGCTTCCTAAAACGGTACGTGAACCCGCCCGCGCGGAAGCGCGGGCACGGACGCGGGGCGCTCGAGTCGCCCCCAGAGAAAAGGAAACGAAGTCATGGCAGACCTGAACGCAATCGTGGAGCAGCTGTCCGGCCTCACCGTCCTCGAGGCCGCCGAGCTCGTGAAGACCCTCGAGGAGAAGTGGGGCGTGAGCGCCGCCGCCGCGCCGGTGATGATGGCCGGTGGCGCCGCCGCCGCCGCCGCCCCGGTCGAGGAGAAGACCGAGTTCAACGTCGTCCTCATGGACGCCGGCGCCAACAAGATCAACACCATCAAGGAAGTCCGCGCCATCACCGGCCTGGGCCTGAAGGAGGCCAAGGACCTGGTCGAGGGAGCTCCCAAGGAGGTCAAGACGGGCGTTCCCAAGGCCGAGGCCGAGGAGGTCAAGAAGAAGCTCGAGGCCGCCGGCGCGAAGGTCGAGATCAAGTAGTCAGGTTCGCGGGTTGGGGGGCGGGGCGGCCTGGGGCTGCCCCGCCCCTTCCCACCCGGGACGGGACTTTTGACACGGAGGGCCGGAGTGGTTAATACCCTCGCACCCCCCATGTCCATCCCCGTCCCCCGGCCTAGCGGCCGGGCATGAAGTCATGAGCCGGCCTCGCGCCGGCTCGTAGTGCTTGTGACGAGTCTCCTTCCGGGGAAAGAGGAACCAAGTCGATGGCGCCGACGATCCAGAACAATTTCCGGGCCCGCAAGAACTTCGGGAAGATTCAGAAGGTTGCGGACATTCCCAACCTCATCGCCATCCAGAAGAGTTCGTACGACAAGTTCCTGCAGGCCGACGTCCCGCCCGAGAAGCGGGACGATACCGGGCTCCAGGGCGTCTTCAAGTCGGTCTTCCCCATCAAGGACTTCAACGAGACGAGCTCCCTCGAGTTCGTGAGCTACCACCTCGAGAAGCCCAAGTACGACGTCGGGGAGTGCCACCAGCGGGGGATGACCTTCTCCGCGCCCATCAAGGTCGTGGTTCGCCTGGTCGTCTGGGACAAGGACGAGGAGACCGGCGCCCAGTCCATCCGCGACGTGAAGGAGCAGGAGGTCTACTTCGGCGAGATCCCGCTGATGACGGACAACGGCACCTTCATCATCAACGGGACCGAGCGCGTCGTCGTCAGCCAGCTGCACCGCAGCCCGGGCGCCTTCTTCGACCACGACAAGGGCAAGAGCCACTCGTCGGGCAAGATCCTCTACAACGCCCGCATCATCCCGTACCGCGGCTCCTGGATCGACTTCGAGTTCGACCACAAGGACATGCTGTACGTGCGCATCGACCGGCGGCGCAAGCTGCCGGCCACCGTGCTGCTGCGGGCCATCGGATCGGTCCCCGACACGGCCAAGAAGGACCCCATCGACTTCCGGGGGACCTCGGAGGAGATCCTCAAGTACTACTACGACACCGAGACCATCCGGGTCGAGGGCAAGGGCAAGTACGAGCGCGACGTGGTGCCCGACCTGCTGAAGGGGCAGCGCGCGACCCGCGACATCAAGGACCCTCGCACCGGCGAGGTGGTGGTCAAGAAGAACCGCAAGTTCTCCGAGGGGGCCATCAAGAAGCTGGTGGCCGCCAAGGTGAAGACGCTCCCCATCGAGCCCGAGGAGGTCTTCCAGAAGTACTCGGCCGAGGACGTCGTCGACGAGTCCACCGGCGAGGTCCTCCTCGAGGTGAACGAGCAGGTCACCGAGGACAAGATCGAGGAGCTGCGCAAGCGCGGCATCACCGCGTTCAAGGTGCTCTTCATCGACGGCCTGAACGTGCTGCCGTCCCTGCGCGACACGCTGGTGCAGGACAAGGTCTCCTCTCCCGAGGAGGCGGTGATGGAGATCTACCGTCGCCTGCGCCCGGGCGATCCGCCGACTCCGGACACCGCGGCGTCGCTCTTCCACAACCTCTTCTTCAACCCGGAGCGCTACGACCTCTCCAAGGTCGGCCGGCTCAAGCTGAACTACAAGTTCGGCCTCGAGGAGCCGCTCGACAACCAGGTCCTCACCAAGCGCGACGTGCTCGAGGTGGTCCGCTTCCTCATCGACCTGAAGAACGGGTCGAAGGAGCGGGACATCGACGACATCGACCACCTCGGCAACCGGCGCGTGCGCGCGGTGGGCGAGCTGCTCGAGAACCAGTACCGCATCGGTCTCGTCCGCATGGAGCGCGCCATCAAGGAGCGCATGAGCCTGCAGGAGATCGAGACGCTCATGCCGCACGACCTGATCAACGCCAAGCCGGTGACGGCGGTGATCAAGGAGTTCTTCGGGTCCTCGCAGCTCTCGCAGTTCATGGACCAGACGAACCCGCTCTCCGAGGTCACCCACAAGCGCCGCCTCTCCGCCCTCGGGCCCGGCGGCCTCACCCGCGAGCGCGCCGGCTTCGAGGTGCGCGACGTGCACCCGACGCACTACGGCCGCATCTGCCCCATCGAGACGCCGGAAGGCCCGAACATCGGCCTCATCGCCTCCCTCTCCACCTACGCCCGGGTGAACGAGTACGGCTTCGTCGAGACCCCCTACCGCAAGGTGGAGGAGGGCCGGGTCACCGGCGAGGTGCACTTCTACTCGGCGCTCGAGGAGGAGAAGCACACCATCGGCCAGGCCAACTCGGCGCTGGACAGGAAGGGGAGCTTCACCAGCCCCGAGATCTCCTGCCGCAAGGGGGCCGAGTACGTCCAGGTCAAGCCCGGCGAGGTCGGGCTCATGGACGTGTCGCCCAACCAGCTGGTCTCGGTGGCCGCCGCCCTCGTCCCCTTCCTGGAGAACGACGACGCCAACCGCGCCCTGATGGGCTCCAACATGCAGCGCCAGGCGGTTCCCCTCATCCGCACCGAGGCCCCCCTGGTCGGCACCGGCATGGAGGCCATCGTGGCCCGCGACTCGGGCGTCACCGTGGTGGCGCGCCGGGACGGCGTCATCCAGTCGGTCGACGCCGGCCGCATCGTGGTGCGTGTCAACGACAATGAAACCATGGCCGGCGAAGTGGGTGTCGACATCTACAACCTCATCAAGTACCGGCGTTCCAACCAGAACACGAACATCAACCAGCGCCCCATCGTCAAGGTGGGCGACGTCATCGCGCGCGACGACGTGATCGCCGACGGCGCGTCCACGGACATGGGCGAGCTGGCGCTCGGCCAGAACCTGCTGGTGGCGTTCATGCCCTGGAACGGCTACAACTTCGAAGATTCGATCCTGATTTCGGAAC
>DAIEMM010000091.1 GCA_027349605.1 Anaeromyxobacteraceae bacterium | reverse complement strand
GAAGGTCTCGGCCGTCGACAACAACGTCCGCGCCGACACCACCTACGACGCGCTGGCCTCGCTGAAGCCGGTCTTCGACCGGCGCTACGGCACCATCACGGCCGGGAACTCCTCGCCCCTCACCGACGGCGCCGCCGCGGTCATCCTCATGGCGGAGGGGCGGGCCCGGGAGCTGGGCGTGAAGCCGCTGGGCTTCCTCCGGGCCTACGCCTACGCGGCCACCGACCCGGGCGACCAGCTGCTGCAGTGGCCGGCCTACGCCGCGCCGGTCGCGCTCGACCGCGCCGGCCTGGGGCTCGCCGACATGGACGTCGTGGAGATGCACGAGGCCTTCGCCGCCCAGGTCCTCTCCAACCTCCAGGCCTTCGCCTCCCGGAAGTTCGCCGAGGAGAAGCTGGGGCGCGCCGAGCCGCTCGGCGAGATCGACCCCGCCCGGCTCAACCCCAACGGGGGCTCGATCCCGCTGGGCCACCCGTTCGGCGCCACCGGCGCCCGCATGATCACCCAGGCGCTGCGCGAGCTGGCCCGCCGCAGGGGGCGCCACGCGCTGCTCACCGTCTGCGCCGCCGGGGGAATGGGCGCGGCGGTCGTCCTCGACGGACCGGAGGCCTGACATGACCCAGAGTGACTGGAAGAACTTCCGGATCGAGATCCAGGGCGGCGTGGCCACCGTGCTGGTGGACGTCCCCGGCGCGCCGGTGAACACGCTCACCGAGGGGGTCGGCGCGGAGTTCCGCGCGATCCTGGAGTCCCTGGAGAGGGACCCCGCGGTGAGGGCCGTGGTGCTCGCCAGCGGCAAGAAGGACGGCTTCGTGGCCGGCGCCGACATCGAGATGCTGCGCGACGTGGGCAGCGCGGCCGCGGCCGAGAAGCTCTCCCGCGACGGGCAGGAGGGCTTCGACCGGCTGGAGAAGTACCCGAAGCCGGTGGTGGCGGCCATCCAGGGCGCCTGCCTGGGCGGGGGGCTCGAGTGGGCCATGGCCTGCCACTACCGCGTGGCCGCGAACGACCGGAAGACGCAGCTCGGGCTTCCCGAGGTGCAGCTGGGCGTCATCCCCGGCGCCGGCGGCACGCAGCGCATGCCCCGCCTGGTGGGGATCGCCACCGCCCTCGACCTGGTCCTGGCCG
Organism: Anaeromyxobacteraceae bacterium; assembly: GCA_027349605.1. Taxonomy (GTDB): domain Bacteria; phylum Myxococcota; class Myxococcia; order Myxococcales; family Anaeromyxobacteraceae; genus CAIOAK01. The sequence continues at coordinate 6,803 of DAIEMM010000091.1, read as the reverse complement.
GAAAGACGGTGAAGCCGAAGAAGGCGCTCGCCATCGGGCTGGTGGACGAGTCGGTCCCGGCGCCGCTCCTGCTCACGATCGCACGGGCCCGGGCCCTGGCGCTCGCCGACGGGGAGCGGTTGCGGCCCGCCGCCTCCGGCGTGGTGGACCAGCTGAAGAAGGATCCCCAGGCCACGCTCCAGAAGCTGGCCCTCGAGGAGAACTTCCTGGGCCGCGAGGTCCTCTTCCGCAAGGCCAGGAGGCAGCTCCTCGAGAAGACCAGGGGACACTACCCCGCCCCGGTCGCCGCGCTCGACGCCATCCAGGCCGGCGTCGAGAAGGGAATGGAGGCCGGCCTCGAGCCCGAGGCCCGCCTCTTCGGGGAGCTGGCCGTCTCCCCCGTGGCGAAGCAGCTCATGGGCATCTTCTTCGCCACCACCGCGCTGAAGAAGGACAACGGCACCTCCGATCCCTCGGTGAAGGCCCGCAAGGTCGAGTCGGTGGGCATCCTGGGCGGAGGGCTCATGGGCTCGGGCATCGCCTACGTCACCACCAACGCGGGCATCCCGGTGCGCATCCGGGAGAAGGACGACGCCGCGGTGGCGCGCGCCTTCGCGGCGGTGGCCGGGATCTTCGACGGCCGGGTGAAGAAGCGCTCCATGGACCGCCTGGAGAAGCTCTCCCGCATGCGGCTCCTCACCGCCGGCACCGGGTGGGAGGGCATGGAGCGGGTGGACGTCCTCGTCGAGGCGGTCTTCGAGGACTTGAAGCTGAAGCAGGAGATGCTCCGCACCTTCGAGACCCTGAACCCGAGGGGCATCTTCGCCACCAACACCTCGTCCATCCCCATCGGGGACATCGCCTCGGCGTCCGGGCACCCGGAGACCGTGCTCGGGATGCACTACTTCTCGCCGGTGAACAAGATGCCGCTGCTCGAGGTGATCGTCACCCCGCGCACCGCCGACGACGTCACCGCCACCGCGGTGGCGCTGGGAAAGAGGCAGGGCAAGACCGTCATCGTGGTGAACGACGGGCCGGGCTTCTACACCAGCCGCGTCCTCGCCCCGTACATGAACGAGGCGGTGATGCTGCTCCTCGAGGGCGCCTCGGTGGAGGACGTCGACGGCGCGCTCACCGGCTTCGGCTTCCCGGTGGGCCCGATGACGCTCCTCGACGAGGTGGGCATCGACGTGGGGGCCAAGGTGGCCAAGGTCCTCCACGGCGCCTTCGGGGATCGCATGTCGGTGCCCGAGGCCATGGGCAAGGTGCTCGAGTCCGGGCGGCTGGGCCGCAAGAACGGCAAGGGCTTCTACACCTACGGAGATCCGAAGAAGAAGAAGGTCGTGGACGCCACCGTCTACGACGCCCTCCCCGGCGGGCGCCGCCGCAAGAAGATCGACCGGGAGGAGATCGTCGAGCGCTGCGTCCTCCAGATGGTGAACGAGGCCGTGCTCACGCTGGGTGAAGGAGTCCTGCGCAGCGCGCGGGACGGCGACGTCGGGGCGGTGTTCGGGCTGGGGTTCCCGCCCTTCCGGGGCGGACCGTTCCACTGGATCGACGCCGAGGGCAGCGCCCGGGTGCTCGAGCGCATGCGCCGCCTCGAGGGGCGCCTCGGGCTGCGATTCCGTCCCGCGCCGCTCCTCGTGGAGCGGGGTGGAGGCGGCCGGACGTTCCACGGGTGAGCGCCCCCCCCATGGGGTGAGTTGACTCACTTTCAGTGAAGTCCCTGTTGGGTGCAGGTCTCGCGGAAGCGCGCAAACCTTGCGAGATCGCCGCTGTCCCACGTTCGCGGGACCAGTTGCGGCCCGACTGGATCGGCGAGCCGGGCCGGCTCTCCGGGCGCACGACCGGCGCTCGACCCGGGAGGCGATCGCCCGCCCCCCTCGGCGCTCCGGGGCCCCCGGCATATCCCCGCGACAGGACGCGCGAACGTCCGGCACGCGAGGCAGGATCCCCGGATTTTCGACTCGTGTTGTCCATTTTCGGTGACGCGTAGGGACGTCCCGCGGGTCCGGGGCCCGTCGCCCGGGGCAACGGACGCTGACCGGACGGCCCGGATCCCGGAGCGAAATCCTTGCGCCCTGCGGCACGCTCCCGGATGTGACGAAAGGTGAACGTCCCGAAATACGGAAACGCAGATAAGCAAGCATTCAAGCGGATTTCACGACCCCGGACCGGGTGTCCCCGTGGCCAGGGTCGTCGGACCCGGCAGGCTCCAACAGGGACCGACAGACTTCTCCCGATCGCCGATCGATCGGTGTAGTGTCCTTCTCCACGAGTTCACCTTTCAGTGAAGCGCGCGACGAACTTCCGTCTCATCGGCCGTCAAGTCAGTCCCTCAAGGAGGCAGTACAAATGCGAACGTCGAAGCTCATGACACTTTCCGTGCTGGTCGCGGCAGGCCTCGGCCTGACGGCCTGCTCGGGCAGCACCGGTCCGCAGGGCGCGGCCGGCCCCACCGGCCCCACCGGCGCGACGGGCGCCACCGGCGCCACCGGCGCCACCGGCGCGACGGGAGCGACGGGAGCGACGGGCGACACCGGCCCCGCCGGCCCGGCCCTCGCCCAGGCCGAGCAGTGCGTGATCTGCCACTCCAAGACGGGCCAGGAGCACCAGAACTTCTACCAGACCCTCGTGAACGGCATCGTGAGCCCGAACATCGCCATCTCCGGCATCTCGGGCGTCGCGTCCGCGCAGGTCGGCACGACGACGAACTACACCAACACCGTGACCTTCACGCTGTCGAAGGACGGCGCGCCGTACACGGGCGTGATCGACAGCACCACCTTCGCGGGCCGGACGGTGTACTTCGCGCAGTACGACACGGCCACCAACTCGTACCCGTTCACGACCTACTCCTTCGGCACGTTCGCGCCGGTCGTAGGCTCGCCCGGCCAGTTCACCGCCTCCGGTACCCACGCGGCCAATCTGTCCGCCGTCGAGAACGGGCAGCTCTACCTGGAGTTCGGCGACACCAAGCTCTTCGCGAACGACGCCAAGCGCATCTCCTTCTACGCGAACGTCGCGCAGGCCGGGAAGATCATCGGGACGAACAACTACGTCTCCACCGCCAACGTGAGCGGCTGCCAGAAGTGCCACATGACGCCCTTCGCGAAGCACGGCAACATCCGGGGCAACGTGCCGGCCGTCACCGGGGGCGACGCGCTCGGCGACTTCCTCTCCTGCAAGGTCTGCCACTACGACACCCGCACGGGCGGCCACCAGGCCTGGCAGCTCCTCGCCGAGGACCCGGCAGCGTACGCCGCGCAGAACGGCGTCACGACCCCCGAGCAGAACACCATCTACGCCTACAAGGCCAAGCTGATGAACGACACGCACATGTCGCACGCGATGGAGTTCGGCTACCCGACGTCGATGGCGAACTGCGCCACCTGCCACGAGGGCAAGCTCGACCGCGTCCTGACCGACGCGAACTTCACGATCACGACGTGCAAGAGCTGCCACCCCGTCACGGCCAGTGACCAGGAGCCCAACCGCGCCCCGTCGCTCACCGTGCTCATGAAGACCCCGCCCCTCGACCAGATCCACACCATGGGTCTCTACGAGCCCTACACCGGGCCGGCCTGCAACAGCTGCCACGGCGCGGTGTCTGGCTACATCGGCCGCCCCTTCAGCCAGATGCACACGGGCTACCTCGACACCATCTACGCCGCGCCCGGGGCCAAGTACTCGGCCTCGATCACCTCCCAGATCAACACGGCGACGTTCGATGACGCCACGAACGTGCTGACCGTCAACGCGACGATGGGCGGCGCCGCCGCGAACGCCCTCATCAAGCCCACGGTCGTGGTCAGCCTCTACGGCTACGACACCAAGGACTTCATCGTCACGGGCCACGGGACCGAAGCCGACGGCAAGCGGGCGATCGAGTGGACGGAGGCCAGCTCCAGGAACAGCGCGCGCCTCACCGTCGTTCCGGCCGTCGCCACCGCCGGCAACACGTCCTGGACCATCACCGCCGACCTGTCCCTCTGGGCGGACAAGCTGGCCAACGGAACCGTCAACCGGCTGGAGATCGGCTTCCTGCCGGTCGTCGGCCTCGACCAGACCGTGGCCGTCTCGGCCACCAACCCGGCCATCGCCGTCAAGGGCATCACCAAGACGTTCGACCTCGTGGCCAACGCCCTCGTCGCCGACGCCGACTCCTACGGTCGGTTCATCGTCGACGTGGCGAAGTGCAACAAGTGCCACGACGCGCTCGGGACCACGTTCCACTCCCCGGCGTACGGTAGCGCGACCACCGTCGCCTGCCGCCTCTGCCACGTGACCCTGAGCGGTGGTTCGCACCTCGAGCAGCAGTCGCGCTCGATCGACTCGTACGTCCACGCGATCCACTCCATGCAGGCCTTCGACGCAGGGCGGGTCAACTTCAACGACCCGGTCGAGGCGCTCCGCTACCAGGAGAAGGTCGAGTCGCTCTACCCGTACCTGACCATCTTCAACTGCGAGTCGTGCCACACGTCGGCGTCGGCCACCGGTTCGACCTACGACGTGCCGAACAACCTCCTGTCCCTGCCGGGCATCTTCTCGGCATCGGCGCAGAACACGACGTGGCCGTCGTGGCGGACCATCGGCACGGTGCCCATGTACGTCTCCGGCCCCGGGTCGCGCGCCTGCGGATCCTGCCACCGGACGCAGATGATCAACGAGAACGCCGCAGGAGAGCTCGCAGGGTTCGACACGCACACGGCCCAGGGCGGCATGATGCTCCCCGCCGCCAACTCCACCGAGGCGACGACCATCCTCAACGCCGCCATCGACACCATCTTCACCTGGTTCAAGTAGCGACATAGGGTGAATGCCTGCCGGCGCCCCCGCGCGCCGGCAGGCTCGAACGAGGCCCGTCGATGCCACCGTGCATCGGCGGGCTTTCGCGTTTTCCCTGGGCTACGATGGGGGCGTGAAGCTCCGGCGCGTCTACCCGCTCATCATCGGATTCGTGGTCGTCCCCGCGGCCATGATGCTCACCGTGGGCATCCTGATCCTGGTCTTCGGGCGCCAGAAGCAGGACTACGTCTTCGGCACCCTCATCCTGGCGCTCGTCGCCACCACCATCCTCGGCACCATCGGCACGCTGGTCGTGCTGTACCGCGAGGCCTACGTCTCCCGGCTGCAGACCGACTTCGTGAACAAGGTCTCCCACGACCTGCGCACGCCGCTCACCAGCATCCGCATGTTCGTCGAGACCCTGCAGCTCGGGCGCATCGCCGACCCGGCCCAGGAGAGGGAGGCGCTCGGCATCATCGCGGCCGAGACCGAGCGGCTCTCGGTGCTCATCGCCCGCCTCCTCGACTGGGCGCGCATGGAATCGGGGAAGCGCAGCTACGACTTCCGCCGCCAGCCGCTCGGCCCCATCGTCGACGACGCGCTCCACGCCATGGAGCCCCAGCGGATCCAGTCCGCGGCGCAGGTGCGCCGCGACGTCCCGGACGACCTGCCGATGGTCTACGCCGACCGCGACGCGCTCTCCGACGCGCTCGTCGACCTGCTCCAGAACGCCTTCAAGTACACCGGCGCCGACAAGCGCATCACGGTCGCCGCCCGCGGGGTCGACGGGTCGGTGGAGATCGTGGTCGAGGACAACGGCCCGGGCATCCCCGGAGCCGACCAGAAGCGCATCTTCGAAAAGTTCTACCGGGGGAAGGACCCCCTCGAGCGCACCATCGAGGGCAGCGGCCTTGGCCTCTCCATGGTGAAGCACGTGGTGCAGGCCCACGGCGGGAAGGTCGGCGTGAGGAGCGAGCTCGGCAAGGGGGCGGCCTTCACGGTGCTGCTCCCGGCCTCGGAGGCGCGAAAGCCATGAGCGGCGAGCGGATCCTGATCGTCGAGGACGATCCCAACATCCTGCGCGGGCTCGACCTCAACCTGGCCATGGAAGGCTACAAGGTCCGCACCGCCGCCGACGGCGAGGAGGGGCTGCGCATCGCCCGCACCGAGCGCCCCGACCTGCTCATCGTGGACGTCATGCTGCCGCGGCTGGGCGGCCTGGAGCTCGTCCGGGAGCTGCGCAGGGAGGACCCGGACATGCCCATCCTCATCCTGTCGGCGAAGGGGCAGGAGGCCGACAAGGTGGCGGGGCTGGCGCTGGGCGCCGACGACTACGTGGTGAAGCCCTTCGGGCTTCGAGAATTGCTGGCCCGCATCGGGGCCGCCCTGCGCCGGCGCCGGGCCACCGGGGCGACCGGGCCCGCCCGGCAGCTGAAGCGCTTCGGGATGGTGGAGATCGACCTCGGGGAGAGGCGCGTCACCGTGGGGGGCGAGGTCGCCAATCTCACCGCGCGTGAATTCGACCTGCTGGCCTTCTTCGTGGCCCATCCCGGCCGCGTCTACTCCCGCGAGCAGCTCACCCGCGCCGTGTGGGGCTCGCTCTACATCGGCACCGAGCGGACGGTGGACAACTTCGTGGCCCGGCTGCGCGCCCACATCGGCGACGACGCCGAGAAGCCGCGCTGGCTCGAGACCGTGCGCGGCGTGGGCTACCGCTTCAACGGGTAGCCGGGTCGCCACCGACCCCGAGTCGTGACGCATGGAGTCACGGTTGGGCATTCTCCAGCCGGCGCGGGCCGTTGCGAGGCTCCGGGTAGGCATCGACCGTGCAATCGACGTCGGGCTCCACGCCCATCCCCGTCGACTGCGACGAACCCGCCCGGTCAGAGGAGCAACTCCATGAAGCCGAAGTGCGCGACGAACCGCAGGATACCGGCGCCGACCTCGGTCACGTTGAGTCGCTTCGCGGTCGGGATCCGGGGTTCCTCGCGGGTGACGATCGTGAGCAGCACGACCCGCTCGTGCATCACCCGATT
>DAIEMM010000421.1 GCA_027349605.1 Anaeromyxobacteraceae bacterium | reverse complement strand
CGCTCCAGGCCCAGCGCCCGCCCGCCCGAAATTCCGGGCGCAGGCGACACCGGCTGCGGGGCGGAGGAACGAATGGCGGCATCCCAGAATCCGTCGGGCCCGACCTTCAAGGTCGGGGACAAGGCTGTCTACCCAGGCCAGGGCGTCGGAGAGGTGATGGGGATCGAGCACAAGGAGGTTGCCGGACAGCGGCAGTCCTTCTACGTGCTGCGCATCCTCGACAACGGAATGAAGATCATGATCCCGATGAACAAGGTTGGCTCGGTCGGCCTGCGCGAGATCATCGGCGACAAGGAGGTCCGCAAGGTCTACTCCATCCTTCGCGAGAAGGAGGTCTCGGTCGACTCCACCACCTGGAATCGCCGGTACCGGGAGTACATGGACAAGATCAAGACCGGCTCGGTGTTCGAGATCGCCGAGGTGCTTCGCGACCTCTACCTCCTCCGCTCCGACAAGGACCTGTCCTTCGGCGAGCGCAAGATGCTCGACACGGCCCGCTCCCTGCTCATCAAGGAGCTGGCCATCGCGAAGGACTGCGACGAGCAGGACGTCGAGACGGAACTCCGGAAGATCTTCAACATCAACTGACGGCGCGGGTCCGGGGCGGGATGCCGTTTCGGATCGGCAACGAGGACGTCCGCCGCGCGGCCCATGGCCCGCGCGGCGGTCGCGTTTCCGGGGAGCGGGGCGTGGCGGGCCGGGAGGGAAGGACATCGAGGGTGGGCCAGAGCACGCGGAGTGCCAGCCCGGTGGAGGCGCCTTGATCGGCGGCGAACGGGTGGGGGGCATCCTGGCGGCGGGCGGAGCGGGCCTGCGCGCCGGGGAGGCCAAGCAGTGGGCGACCGTCGGGGGCGAGACGGTGCTCCGGCGGGCGGCCCGGGTGCTCGCGGCGAGCGGCGTGGTCGACGAGATCGTGGCCGTGGTGCCCGCCGGCGAGGAGGCCCGCGGTGCGGCCGACCTCCGGGGGCTCGACGTCCCGGCCCGGACCGTGGCCGGGGGCGCCGCCCGCGCCGATTCGGTCCGCGCCGGGCTCGAGGCGCTGGGCGACGTCTCCGTGGTCCTGGTCCACGACGCCGCTCGCCCCTTCGCGACGCCGGCGCTGGCGCGGGCGGTGGCCGAGGCGGCCGCGGCGCGCGGGGCGGCGCTGGCCGCGGTCCGGGCCACCGACACCGTGAAGCGCGGGGAGGGAGACCGGGTCGCCGAGACCCTCGACCGCCGCGTGCTCTGGCTGGCCCAGACGCCCCAGGGCTTCCGCGCGCCCCTGCTCCGGCGGGCCTTCGCGTCGGCGGGTGCGTCCGCGGCGGAGGCCACCGACGAGTGCCAGCTGGTGGAGCGGCTCGGCGAGGAGGTCGCCCTCGTGCCCGGCGAGCCGGGGAACTTCAAGATCACGGGCCCCGACGACCTGGCGCGGGCCCGGAGCCTCGTCGAGCCGGCCGTGGCCATGGGGGTGGGCTACGACGTGCACGCCTTCGCCCCGGGACGCAAGCTCATCCTGGGAGGCGTCGAGTTCGAGGGAGACGGCCTGCTCGGCCACTCCGACGCCGACATCTGCGCCCACGCCCTCTGCGACGCCGTCCTGGGCGCGGCCGGACTGGGGGACATCGGCCGCCACTTCCCCGACACCGATCCCCGGTGGAAGGGGGTCTCGTCGCTCCAGCTCCTCCGCGAGGTCGCCGGCAAGGCACGCGTCCAGGGCTGGGCGGTGGGCAACTGCGACGTGACGCTGGCGGCCCGGCGCCCCAAGATCGCCCCGCGAGCCGAGGAGATGCGGGCGCGGCTGGCCGAGGCGCTGGGGGTCTCGCCGGCCCAGGTCAACGTGAAGGCCACCACCGGGGAGGGGCTCGGCTTCGTGGGCCGGGGCGAGGGGATCGCCGCGCACGCCGTGGCACTGCTGGTGAGAAGGTAGGCGAACGACATGGCCATCCAGATCCACGACACCCTCGCCGGCGAGAAGGTCGAGCTCCGGCCCATCGTGCCGGGCAAGATCGGGCTCTACGCCTGCGGCCCCACGGTCTACGACCACGCCCACCTGGGCCACGCCCGGTGCTACGTGGTCTGGGACGTGGTGGTGCGCCACCTGCGCGCCCGCGGACTGGAGGTGAAGTACGTGCGGAACTTCACCGACGTCGACGACAAGATCATCGCGCGGGCCAACGAGCGGGGCGAGGACCCGGCGGCGCTGGCGGCCCGCTTCGCCGACTCCTTCCTGGAGGACATGGACGCGGTGGGGTGCCTGCGACCCGACGTGGCCCCGAGGGTCACCGGGACCATGCCTGGCATCGTGGCGCTGATCGAGCGGCTGGTGGAGCGCGGGTTCGCCTACGCGCCGGGCAACGGCGACGTCTACTACGCGGTCCGCAAGTTCCCGGCCTACGGGAAGCTCTCGCGGCGCAACCTCGACGACCTGATCTCCGGCGCCCGCGTCGACCCCGGCGACGCGAAGCGCGACCCGCTCGACTTCGCCCTCTGGAAGGGCGCCAAGCCGGGGGAGCCGTCCTGGGACTCCCCGTGGGGGAAGGGGAGGCCGGGCTGGCACATCGAGTGCTCGGCCATGACGCTCGAGCACCTGGGCGCCCCGTTCGACATCCACACCGGAGGGAAGGACCTGGTCTTCCCCCACCACACCAACGAGATCGCCCAGTCGGTGGCGGCCCTCTCCGACCGGCTCGCTCCCGAGGACTTCGCCCGCCACTGGATGCACAACGGCTTCGTCGAGATCGACCACGAGAAGATGTCCAAGTCGCTCGGCAACTTCTTCACGGTGAAGGACGTGCTGGTGCGCCACGACGGGGAGGCGCTGCGCCTCCTCCTGCTCGGCACCCATTACCGCAAGCCCATCAACTTCTCGGACGGCCTGCTCGCCGATGCCGAGCGGCGGCTCGCCTACCTCTACGAGACCCTCGAGAAGGCCGACCGCATCGCCGAGGGGAACGCCGCCGACGCCCCTCCCGCCCCCTGGGCCGAGGCGGCGCGCGCGGCTCTGGACGACGATTTCAATACCGCAGCGGTGCTCGGGATCCTGGCCGAGGCCTTCACGGCCGCCAACGCCGACGCCGACCGCAAGGGCAAGAAGTCGCCGGCCGATCGGGCGGCCCTGGCCCGCTTCGCCTGCGACGCCCGGGAGGTGGGGAGCGAGCTCGGGATCCTGCAGCGTCCGCCGGGCAGGGCCCTCGAGGCCCTGCGCGCCAAGGCGGTGGCCCGGCGCGGCATCGACCCCGCGATGGTCGAGGCCCGGATCGCCGAGCGGGCCGAGGCCCGGCGCGCCAGGGACTTCGCGCGGTCCGACGCGGTTCGCGACGAGCTGGCCGCGCTCGGGGTGGCCATCCAGGACGGGCCGACGGGCACGACCTGGAAGGTCGAGTAGGAAATTCGTCCTCGGATGACGCGCCGCGCGATGCGTCGCGCCCTCACGCCCGCTAAACGGAATCGGCCTGGTGAAAGTGTTCGTTTTCGGCCATCCCGTCTCGCGACCCCGCGCCTTCGAACCGAGGTGTACATGACCCGCAGAGCCCTCCCCGCGCTGCTCATCGTCCTCGTCGCCGCAGCCTGCCAGTCGAAGGCCACGCCGTCCGGGCTTCCCCTGG
>DAIEMM010000420.1 GCA_027349605.1 Anaeromyxobacteraceae bacterium | reverse complement strand
GGGGCCACCCTCTACCTCCACCGCGCCGCGAACGCGGCCCTGGACCGGGTTCTCGAGGAGCGAATTCTCGGGGCCGGGGAAACCGCGGCCGAGATGGTCGGGCGATCGGTCCCGTCGACCGCCACGCTGCGTGCCGTCATGGACGCGAACCAGCTGGAGGGGATCTTCCTTCTCTCCCCCGATCTCGTCATCTTGGCGGATGCGACCGGCTCACCCGGACGCCGAGCCGACCTGCTCCGGGTGGATCGCGCGCGCGTGGTCAAGGCCCTGGCTGGCGAGCGGTCGCTCGCCTTCTCCTATGCCGTCGGAAACGTGAAGGTCGCGGCCGGCTACTTCCCCGTTCGAGGCGCCGACGGGAACGTGCGCTCGGTGCTCGCGCTCGAAGGAGGCCAGTCACTTGCGGGGGCGCGGAGCGGACTCGAGCGCGCGCTCTGGGGCGGGGTGGCGCTCTCCGCCATCGTCGCGCTCACGCTGGCGTTCGTCGCATTCCGTTGGGCGCGCGGCGAGGAGCACCGTCGGCGTGCTGCCACGCTCGCCGCCAAAGGGGAAGCGATCTCCCGCATGGCCGCGATGGTGGCGCACGAGATTCGCAATCCGCTCGGGACCATTCGTGGCGCGACCGAGCTGGTTCGCGCGCGGTGTGCGGAGAAGCTGTCCCCTTCCGACGGGGAGGCCCTGTCGGACATCCTGGGCGAGGTGGAGCGACTCCGATGCCTGACCGACGATTTCCTCGACCTCGCTGGAAGCCGGCCGGTTGCCGCCATCCCGGTCGAGGTGGCCGAGGTGGCCATGGACGCGGGGCGAGCGCTCATGCTGGCCCATCCGGAAGTCTCCGTGGACGTGTCCGTGCCGAATTTCAGCGCGGCCGCCGATCCGGGACGACTCCGACAGGTCTTCGCGAACCTGTTCGCGAACGCGGCGCAGGCCGTGGCTGCTCGCATCCATGTGGCAGGACGAGCGAGTGGCTCGGTCGCGGAGATCGACATCCGTGATGACGGACCCGGCATCGATCCAGCCCTTCGGGATCGGCTCTTCGATCCCTTCGCGACCGGCCGCAAGGACGGTACCGGTCTGGGGCTGGCCATCTGTCGAAAGATCGTCGAGGCGCACGGGGGCAGTCTCGAGGTGCTTCCCGCCGAGGCACGTGGGAGCACCTTCCGGATGCGAGTGCCCCTGGCTGGGGGATAGGATCGAACCATGGCGAAAATCCTCGTCGCCGACGATGAACCCAAGCTGGGAAACGTCGTCACCCAGATGCTTCAACTGGACGGTCATGAGGTGCTCCGCGTGGGCGGCGGCCAGGAGGCGCTCACCGCCCTGGCCTCTGGCAAGTTCGACGTCGTCGTGACGGACCTTCGCATGCCTGGCACGGACGGGCTGGCGGTGCTGCGCGCCGCAAGGGCGATGGCGCCAGCCCCCGAGGTCATCGTCATGACCGCGTATGGCTCCGCCGAGAGCGCGGTGGAGGCGATGAAGGCCGGCGCGGCCGACTACCTCACGAAGCCCTTCTCGATGGACGAGCTCCGCCTTCGGGTGGGGCGGCTCGCGGCGCAGAGAAACGCGGAGACGCGAAACCAGCGACTCCTGGAACGCCTCACTCCCGATCTCGTCGCGGAGAGTCCGGGGATGAAGGGAGCGCTCGCCGCCGCACGGCAGGTGGCCGCCACCGACGCGAGCGTGCTGCTGCTCGGCGAGAGCGGGACCGGAAAGAGTCAGCTGGCCCGCTACATCCATTACCAGAGCAAGCGGGCCGGGGGCCCGGTGGTGGAAGTCCACTGTGCGGCGCTGCCCGAGACCCTCCTCGAGGGAGAACTCTTCGGGTTCGAGAAGGGGGCCTTCTCCGGCGCGACCCAGCGAAAGGCCGGTCACCTCGCATCGGCGGACGGAGGGACGCTGTTCCTGGACGAGATCGGCGAGGTGACGCCAGCCACCCAGGTGAAGCTCCTCCGCTTCCTGCAGGAGAAGACCTTCGTTCCGCTGGGGGCGACCGCGCAACGTGCCGTGGACGTGCGGGTCATCTCGGCGACGAACCGGGACCTCGACGAGGCCGTGAAGTCTGGTCAGTTCCGGGAGGACTTCTATTACCGCCTGAACGTCTTCGCGATCCGCGTACCGCCTCTCCGGGAAAGGCGGGAGGACATCCTGCCGATCGCGGATCGCTTCCTGGCTGCCAGGGGCATCCCGGCCGAGAAGCTGGCCCCCGCGGCCCGGGAGCGGCTGCGAACGCGCGCCTGGCCCGGGAACGTGCGTGAGCTCGAGAATGCCCTGGAGCGTGGACTCATCCTGGCAGGGGAGGGTGAGGTCCAGCCC
>DAIEMM010000397.1 GCA_027349605.1 Anaeromyxobacteraceae bacterium | reverse complement strand
GTCCATGGCCGCGGTGACCACCGGCGTGCGGGCGTGCCGGCGTGCCGACATCGCCCCGGCCAGGTCCATCCACTGGACGATCCTCCCGCCGAAGACGGTGCCGAGGTTGTTCGCGTCGGTGGGCATGGCGAGCTCGGTCATCTCGACCCGGCTCTCGGACGGGGGCTTGGGGGGCGTTGCGGACATCCCGGCAATGTACCGGGCCCCCTTCCCCGCGTCAGCCCGGGATGCTATCGGGGCGCATGCCGCTCGAGGTGATCCTCATCGACTTGGCCCGCGACCCGCTCCAGAAGCTCTACGGTGCCTACCGCACCTGCTACAGCCCGAAGACGCCGGGGGAGGTCTGGAGCGAGATCCGCGACGGCACCATCGCGCCCGAGAAGATCCGCGCCTTCATCTCCGAGCGGCTCAAGACCGGCCACGCCTCGCACCTCGAGCAGGTGGTCTTCTGGTTCGGGATCAGCGGCGTCTCGCGGTCCCTCTCGCACCAGTTCGTGCGCCACCGCATCGGCATCAGCTTCGAGCAGCAGTCGCAGCGCTACGTGAAGTTCAAGGAGGAGCGGCTCGAGTTCGTGCGTCCGCGGACCTGGGAGAAGGCCGGGCTGGCGGACGAGTACGACCGCCTCATGGCGGAGGTCACGCGGGTCTACCTCCGCGCCCTCGAGAAGGGGATCCCGGCCGAGGACGCCCGCTTCGTCCTCCCCAACGCCGCGCCCACCAACTTCCAGGTGATGGTCAACTTCACCGAGCTCCTCCACATCGCCGACCTGCGCCTCTGCTGGCGTGCCCAGTGGGAGATCCGCCACATGGTGGCGCTCATGCGGCGCGAGGTGGTGAAGGCCGTTCCGGAGCTGGGCGGCCAGCTCCAGCCCAAGTGCGGCGACAAGCGCATGGGCTACTGCGACGAGCCGCTGGACGAGTGGAAACGCTGCCCGATCGGGAAGGTCCGGCCCCACAAGGAGCAGCTGTTCGAGATCCTGGAGCAGCACCGGCACGGCTCCGCCGTCCCACTCACCGAGGAGGACATCCGCGAGGTCGAGGACGCCGGAAACGAGGGCTGACCGTGCCGGGTCTCCATTGACCCGGCACTTTTGCTTTCGCTCAAGAAGGGATTCTGTTAGAAGTGCTCTCGTCCTCCTCGTATTTGCGTTAGGCGCGGCGAGGCGGAAACCCGGTCAGCTCCCCGCTGGTCGTCGGACAAAGGGTCCGGCGCGCGGGTGAGCGGGCCGCAGCCGGTAGCCCGAATAGTAGCGAAAAGCGTTTCGATCCGGGCGATCGGTCCAGCACACGGCGAAGGACGCCCGCGGTGAAGCAAAGCCCGCGGCCGCGCAGGGACCGCATGATGGACAACGAAGAGACCCCGAACCAGGGCGGCGACGCAGAGAGCGCCCCGCCTCCCCAGACTTCCCAGAACGACCAGCAGCCCGGACTCCAGGGCGAGCCGGGCAACGGCCCCGCCGGCCAGTCCGGCGCACCCGGGCAGGGTCGCCGCCGCCGCCGCCGCCGCGGGCGCCGCGGTCGGGGAGGCCAGCCCGGCCAGCCCGGCCTCCCGGGACAGGCGGCCCCCGGAGGGAACGTCGCCCCGGCCGGAGGCGGGAACGGCGCCGCCGTGGCTCCGCCTCCCCAGCCCCAGGGCCAGCCCGAGACCACCGAGGAGGTCGAGGGGGTCCTCGACTTCGAGGGCAAGGGACAGGGGTGGCTTCGCGATCCCAGGAAGTCCTACGTGCCCCAGCACTTCGACGTCGAGGTGCCGCGATGGCTCGTCGATCGCATGCACCTGCTGCCCGGCCACCTCGTGAAGGGGCAGGCCGCCGTCCGCGGGATGAAGCGCGTGCTCCAGAAGGTCGACCTGGTCGAGGGAACCGACCCGGTGGCCGTCGTCCGGCGCACCGCCTTCACCAACCTCACCGCCACCGACCCCACCGAGAAGCTGGTCATGGAGACCCGCCCCGACGAGCTGGTCGGGCGCGTCCTCGACCTCGTCTCCCCCATCGGCCTGGGCGCCCGAGCCCTCATCACCTCTCCCCCCAAGGCCGGCAAGACCATCATGCTCCAGCGGATCGCCCAGGCGATCCACGCCAACCGGCCGGACGTGCACCTCATCGTGCTGCTCGTGGACGAACGTCCCGAGGAGCTCACCGACATGCGCCGGAACGTGAAGGGCGAGGTCTGTGGCTCGTCCAACGACCGGCCGGCCGAGGAGCACATCCACGCCGCCGAGATGGCCCTGGAGCGCGCCAAGCGGCTCGTCGAGGGGGGCAAGGACGTCGTCATCCTGCTCGACTCGATCACCCGGCTCGCCCGCGCCTACAACCGCGAGATCGAGTCCTCCGGCCGCACGCTCACCGGCGGCGTCGACAGCCGCGCGCTGGAGCGCCCCAAGCGCCTCTTCGGCGCGGCCCGCAAGGCCGAGGAGGGCGGCTCGCTGACCATCATCGCCACCGCCCTCATCGACACCGGCAGCCGCATGGACGAGGTGATCTTCGAGGAGTTCAAGGGCACCGGCAACATGGAGGTCGTCCTCTCCCGGCAGCTGGCCGAGCGGCGCATCTTCCCGGCCATCGACATCGGCGCCTCGGGCACCCGCAAGGAGGAGAAGCTCTTCTCCGGCAAGCAGATCGAGAAGATCCGCAAGCTTCGCGGCGCGCTGGCGTCGCTGAAGGCCGTCGAGGCCATGGAACGGCTGCTCAAGAAGCTCACCGAGTTCGAGACCAACGACGACTTCCTGAACAGCTTCTGATTCCGGCCCGCCCCGGAGGGGGTCGGCGCGGACGGCCTGACCCCGGCGGCGCAGGCTGGCGCTCGGCCGCCCAGGGGATATGATCCGTCGGACTTCGCTCCCTCGTGGAGGTACGGTATCCCGGCAACGAGCCCCGACCGCGTCGTCGTCATCGACGACGACGTCCTCATCCTCCGGAACCTGAAGCGCATCCTCGAGGGTGCCGGGTTCGACGTGCGCACCTACTCCTCGCCGGAGGAGGCGCTGGGACGCATCGAGGCCGACCGGCCCACCGTCATCATCTCCGACTACATGATGCCGGGGATGGACGGCATCGCCTTCCTGCAGCAAGCCCGGGACAAGGTGCCTGCCGCGGCCCGCGTCCTGTGCACGGCCGCGGAGGACTTCCGCATCGCCCTCGACGCGGTGAACTCGGGCGAGGTCTACCGGATCATCTCCAAGCCCTGGCACAACCAGGAGGTGGTGACCACGGTGGCCCAGGCCGCCGACGCCTCCCGGCTGCGCCGCGAGAACGAGCGGCTCAACATCCAGGTGCAGCAGCAGAACGACAAGCTCCGGGAGCTGAACCTCCGGCTCGAGGAGCGGGTCCGCGAGCGCACCGAGGCCCTGCTCGGCGGCCTCATCGCCGCGCTCGACTACCGCGACGCCGAGACCCAGTGGCACTCCCGCCGCGTCTCGCTCTACGCGCGCCGCCTGGCCCTGCAGCTGGGCGTGTCCGAGCCCGACCTCACCGTCATCGAGCACGGCGCGCTCCTGCACGACATCGGCAAGATCGGCATCCGCGACCGGGTCCTGCTCAAGCCCGGCCCGCTCGACGCCGCCGAGTGGAAGGAGATGAAGCGCCACCCGGAGCTCGGGTGGGAGCTGCTCCGGCGGGTCGAGTACCTGAAGCCGTCGTCGGTGATCGTGCTGCAGCACCAGGAGAAGTGGGACGGCACGGGGTACCCGGCCGGCCTGAAGGGCGAGGGCATCCTCGTCGGAGCCCGGGTGTTCCACGTCGTCGACGCCTACGACGCCATCACCAGCGACCGCCCCTACCGGAAGGCGCGCGGCTACACCGAGGCACGCTCCGAGATCACCCGCTGCCGGGGCGCCCAGTTCGACCCGAAGGTCGTGGACGCCTTCCTCGACATCTCCGAGGACGAGTGGCGCCGCATCAGCATCGACGTGGAGCAGTACGCCATCCTCTCCACCGAGATGGCCGAGCGTCCCCCGGGCACCTCCGTCGGACCGCTCCCCCTCGCCCAGGCCTGACGCGCGATGGCCACCTCCTGCCACGGCTGCGGGGCTGTGCTCGACGTCGACGGCCCGGTCGGCCGTCGCAGCGCCTGCCCCCACTGCGACGCCGACCTGCACGCCTGCATC
>DAIEMM010000395.1 GCA_027349605.1 Anaeromyxobacteraceae bacterium | reverse complement strand
GCGCCATCGTCGTGGCCGCACGGTCGTACGGCACGTCGCGGACGATGGTGAAGCGCGGCCCGCAGTCGGTGCAGTTCGTGAACGGATACTCGAATCGGCGATCGGACTGGTCGAGGACCTCGCGCAGGCAGGCCGCGCAGGTGGACAGGTCCGGGGGGATGGAGACGCGCCGCTCGTCGGCCCCCGCGCTCTCCTCGATCGTGAAGCCGGCGGCGTCCTCGGCGGGGATCTCCTCGGAGCGGAAGGAGACGATGCGGGCCGACGGGGGTCCCCCGGCGCGCAGCCGCGCCTCGAAGGCGTCGAGCGCCGCCGCGGGCGCGAAGGCCTCCACGGTGACGCCGGCCGGATCGTTCTTGACCCTTCCCGAGACGCCGCAGTCGCGCGCCGTCCGCCAGACGAACGGGCGCATGCCCACGCCCTGCACCGTTCCGCCGATCCGCAATCTCCGCCCTGCAGCCGAGGGGTCCATGGACTGCACGAGCCATCTCCCGGCTAGCGGAGCCCGTCAAGCACGGCCCCGGGGTGTCACACCATCGCGGGCTCCTCCGCTCAGCGGGGCAGGCGCGTCGCGTCGAGGATCCTCACCGGGGGATCGAGCGACTGGCCCTTCGCCGGCCCCCGTGGTCCAGCTCGGGCTGGGCGCCCACGCAGACGAAGAAGTCGGAGGTGGCGGTGCCGGGCCCGTCGCGCGCCAGGGAGACCGCACCGTCGACGTGGCCGAGCCCGGTGTCGCGGGTGCGCTCGAGCTTCACCGGCGGGAAATCCGTCCCCGGCGCCGCGCCGGCCTGGACCACGTCGATCTTCACGGACTTCCCGGGCTGGTTGTCGGGCGACGTGGTGACGGTCCGGTGGAAGGCGCCGCCGCGGTAGCGGCCCGCGTCCACGTAGCGGAGGAAGTTCGCCGCCGAGGCCGGCGCGAGGAGCAGGGCGATCACGCCAGGATGCTAGTAGACTGGTCCGCCATGCGCACACCGTTCCTCGTCCTCGCCCTCCTCCTCGCCCGCCCCGCCCTCGCCGTCCCGGCCACCGCGCCCGCCGCGAAGCTCCCCGACGCCGGCGCGCTCCGGAGGCTCGAGGCCCAGTACGCCCCGGTCGACCTCGTGGTGGACGTCTCGAGGCTCCCCGCCGGGGAGCGGCGGGCCCTCACCCTCCTCGTCGAGGCGAGCCGCGTGGTGGACGGCCTCTTCCTCCGGCAGCAGTGGGCCGGAGCCGAGGGCATGCTGCTCGGGCTGCTCGACGACGCGTCGCCGCTCGGCCAGGCGCGCCTCGCCTTCTTCCTGCGCAACAAGGGCCCCTGGGACCGGCTCGACCACGACCAGGTCTTCGTACCCGGGGCCCCGCCCAAGCCGGAGGCGGGCACCTTCTACCCTCCCGGCGCGACCAGGGAGGAGATCTCGGCCTGGATGGCCACGCTGCCGGAGAAGGAGCGGGCCGCGGCCGGCGGGTTCTACACGGTGGTGCGGCGCACGCCCGCGGGGCTCGCCGCCGTGCCGTACTCGGTGGAGTACCAGTCCGAGCTGGCGCTGGCCGCCTCGCTCCTGCGCCAGGCCGCCGCCGCCACCGCCGAGCCCACCCTGAAGCGCTTCCTCGAGGCGCGCGCCGCGTCGCTCCTCTCCGACGACTACTACGACAGCGACGTGGCCTGGATGGAGCTCGACGCGGCGGTGGAGCCCACCTTCGGACCCTACGAGACCTACGAGGACGGCTGGTTCAACGCCAAGGCCTCCTTCGAGTCCTTCGTCACCGTCCGGGACGACGCCGAGACCCGCAAGGTGGCCCGCCTCTCCGGCGAGCTGCAGGACATCGAGGACCACCTGCCCATGGACCCGGCCCTCCGCAACCCGAAGCTCGGCGCGCTGGCCCCCATCCGCGTGGTGAACGAGATCCTCGCCGCCGGCGACGGGAGGCGCGGGGTCACGACCGCGGCCTTCAACCTCCCCAACGACGAGCGCATCCTCCGCGAGAAGGGTGCGAAGCGCGTCATGCTGAAGAACGTGCAGGAGGCCAAGTTCCAGAAGGTGCTCCTCCCCATCTCCCGGGTGGCGGTCACGCCGGCCGACGGGCGGCGGGTCTCCTTCGACGCCTTCTTCACCCACATCCTCATGCACGAGATGGTGCACGGCCTCGGCCCCCACGGGCTCGAGCGCCCCACCGGGCACACCACGGTGCGCGAGCAGCTCGGCTCGTCCTACCCGGCCATCGAGGAGGCCAAGGCCGACGTGGTCGGCCTCTTCGCGCTGCACCGGCTGGTGGACCGCGGGGTGCTCCCGAAGGAGCTCGAGCGGACCATGTACGCCACCTTCCTGGCCTCGTCCTTCCGCTCCATCCGATTCGGCGTGAACGAGGCCCACGGGCGCGGCGTGGCGCTGCAGCTCAACTGGTTCCTCGACGAGGGCGGCGTGGTGGTGGGAAAGGACGGACGTTTCTCGGTGGTGGACGGGAAGATTCGCGCCGCGGTGGAGTCGCTCTCCCGCGAGCTCCTGTCCCTCCAGGCCCGGGGTGACGCGGCGGGAGCCGAGGCGCTCCTCGACCGGATGGCGGTGATCCGTCCGCCGGTGGCCAGGGTGCTCGAGCGGCTGCGCGCCATCCCGGTGGACATCGCGCCGCGCTTCGTCACCGCGGAGAAGCTCACCGCCCGCTGACGCCCCGCCAGATCTGCAGCGCACCCATCACGGCCATGACCGCGGCCGAGGCCAGGCCCAGCCCGCGGGCGGTCCGTGGGCCGATCCGTCCGGCCAGGCCGAAGGCCGCCACCAGTGCCGCCTTGCCGCCCACGAGCATCCCGTAGAAGCCCAGCAGGAAGGCCACCGCGCGCCAGGGGCCCGTGCGCCAGGCTTCCACCAGGATGGGGCCGCAGACCGTGCTCCAGAAGATCCAGGGGCCCGGGCCGGCGGCGTTCACCGCCACGGCGCGCAGGAAGGACGAGGCCGCTCCCGCCTCGCGGGCCGTCGCCCCGTTCCCCGTTTCACCCGTGGTGCGCCAGCCGTCCACGGCGAGCCAGAGCAGGAAGGCGCCGCCCACGACCTCCAGCGCGCGCAGGAACCCCTCCGGCACGCGGGTGAGGGCGAGCAGGACGAGCGCCACGATGGGCAGGTCGCTCACCAGCGGCGCCAGGACGAGGCGCAAGGTCCGCTGCACGCCGTGTCGGGAGGCGTGCGCGAAGAGGAAGGCCTGGAAGGGGCCGGGCGAGGCCGCCGCGGAGAACCCCAGCGTTACTCCCTGAGTGAATAACGAAAATATCGCGCCCACGAGTCCACTATGTCGCAAAGGCTGCGCGCATGTTCTTGACCTGCGTCAGATCCAGCCCCCGATCCGCCCCAGATCGGCTGCCCGGGCCTGGAACGCTTCTTGTAGTCTCACGCCGCGCCGTTCCAGGCGGAGGGATCGATGAACGAGGAATACCGGTACGACTACAGGACGGTGGAGGGGTACATCCTCTCGGCGATCGTCTGGGCGGTGGTGGGTCTCGTGGTGGGGCTCCTCATCTCGGTGCAGATGTTCGCGCCGGCCCTCAACTTCGCCCCCTGGGCCAGCTTCGGCCGGCTGCGGACGGTGCACACCAACATCCTCGGCTTCGGCCTCGGGGTGGGCGCCATCTTCGGCCTCTCCTACTACATCCTCATGCGCCTCACGCGCCGCACGCTCCTCTTCCCGAGGCTGGCGCGGGTGCAGCTCTGGCTCTTCAACGTGGGCATCTTCCTGGCCCTCGTCACCCTCGCCATGGGCTACACGCAGTCGCTCGAGTACGCCGAGATGGAGTGGCCCCTCGACATCGCCATCGTCATCCTCTGGGTGATGTTCGCGGTGAACGTGATCGGGACCATCCTGGTCCGGCGCGAGGAGCAGATGTACATCTCGCTCTTGTACATCGTCGCCACCGTCGTCGGCGTGGCGGTGCTGTACATCGTGAACAACCTGGCCATCCCGGCCGGGCTGTTCAAGAGCTACCACCTCTTCGCCGGGGTGAACTCGGCCAACGTCCAGTGGTGGTACGGCCACAACGTGGTGGGCTTCGTCTTCACGATGCCCATCCTGGCCATGTTCTACTACTTCTTCCCCAAGTCCACCGGGCTCCCCATCTACAGCCACCGGCTCTCCATCGTGGCCTTCTGGTCGCTGGTGTTCGGCTACCTGTGGACCGGATCCCACCACCTCGTCTACTCGCCGCTGCCCGACTGGATCCAGACGCTCGCCATCGTCTTCACCCTCTTCCTCATCGCGCCGTCGTGGGGCTCGGTGGTGAACGGGTACGGCACCATCGGCGAGGACTGGGGGAGGATGAAGACCAACTACCTGGCCAAGTTCTTCGTCCTGGGCATCACCTTCTACGGCCTGCAGACGGTGCAGGGCCCCACCCAGGGGCTCCGGGTGGTCTCGCAGCTCATCCACTTCACCGACTGGGTCCCGGGCCACGTGCACATGGGCACCATGGGCTGGGTCGCGCTCACGGTGACGGCGTCCGTCTACTACGTCATCCCCAAGATCTACGGCACCGAGATCTACAGCGTGAAGCTGGCCAACCTGCACTTCTGGCTGGTGCTGGTCGGGCAGCTCATCTTCTCGGTGACCGGCTGGATCACCGGCATCCAGCAAGGCGCCATGTGGAAGGCCCTCACCCCCGAGGGAACCCTCAAGTACACGTTCATGGAGACCCTGGTGAAGAACTACCCGTACTGGCACGTGCGGTCGCTGGGCGGGACCATCTTCATCGTCGGCATGGTGGTCTTCGTGCTGAACGTGCTGCTGACCATCCAGAAGGGGCGCGCGCTCGAGGCCGGCGGCAAGTCCGCCGCCCCGGTGCCGGCGTAGGGGAGGGCGAGAGCCATGGCGGGAAAGATCTACGGCAGGCCCATCGTCTTCACCCTGATGGTCACGGCGGCGGTGCTGGCGGGATCCATCGTGATGATGGCCTATCCCATGATGCGGCCGGACATGCACCCCAAGCTGGAGAACCTGCGTCCGTTCACGGCGCTGCAGCTGGCCGGTCGCGACGTCTACCAGCGCGAGGGCTGCGTCAACTGCCACAGCCAGATGGTGCGGCCGCTGCGCACCGAGGTGATGCGCTACGGCGACTACTCCAAGGCCGGCGAGTTCGCCTACGACCACCCCTTCCTGTGGGGCTCGAAGCGCACCGGCCCCGACCTGGCGCGCGAGGGGGGCAAGCGCCCCGACTCCTGGCACCTCGCCCACTTCGAGAACGCCCAGTCGATCGTGCCCCGCTCCAACATGCCGCCCTACGGCTGGCTGAAGAAGGCCGCGCTCGACCCGGCCAGCGTGAAGACCCACATGGAC
>DAIEMM010000373.1 GCA_027349605.1 Anaeromyxobacteraceae bacterium | reverse complement strand
CCCGCTCGCCCGCCTCGGCGCGCTTCCGCACTTCGGCCAGCAGGTCGTCCACCTGCGTGCCCACAGGCCGCACCTCCACCTCCGGGTCGACGAGCCCGGTGGGGCGGATGATCTGCTCCACCACGACGCCGCCGGCCTTCTCGAGCTCGAGGGCGGCGGGCGTGGCCGACACGTAGATGGCCTGTCCGACGTGCCCCTCGAACTCCTCGAACTTGAGCGGCCGGTTGTCGAGGGCGGAGGGGAGCCGGAAGCCATGCTCGACCAGCGTCTCCTTGCGGCTGCGATCCCCGCGGTACATGCCGCCGACCTGGGGCAGCGTCTGGTGCGACTCGTCGACCACGAGCAGCCAGTCCTTCGGGAAGTAGTCGAGCAGGCAGGGGGGCGGCTCTCCGGGGCGCCGCCCCGAGAGCCAGCGCGAGTAGTTCTCGATCCCGGAGCAGAATCCCATCTGCTCGAGCATCTCCAGGTCGAACAGGGTCCGCTGCTCGAGCCTCTGGGCCTCGACGAGCTTGTTCGCCCCGCGGAGCTCCTGGAGCCTCCCGAGCAGCTCGTCGCGGACCCCCTGGATGGCCTGGTGGCGCACCTCGGGGGCCGACACGTAGTGGCTGTTGGGGAAGATGGCCACCTTGTCGAGCTCGGACAGGGCCACGCCCCGGAGCGGGTCGAACTCGGTGATGCGCTCCACCACGTCCCCGAAGAACTCGATGCGGACGGCGCGCGATTCCTCGTAGGGCGGGAACACCTCCACCGTGTCGCCGCGCACCCTGAACGTGCCGCGGTGGAAGTCGGTGTCGTTCCGCTCGTACTGGATGTCGACGAGCGACCGGATGAAGCGGTCGCGCAGGAATTCCTGGCCCTTCTCGATCTGCTGCAGGAGGCCGAAGTAGGCCTCGGCGGTTCCGAGGCCGTAGATGCAGGAGACCGAGGCCACGATGATCACGTCGTTCCGCGTGAGCAGCGCGTGGGTCGCCGCGTGCCGCATCCGGTCGATCTCGTCGTTGATGGACGAGTCCTTCTCGATGTACGTGTCCGTCGACGGCACGTACGCCTCGGGCTGGTAGTAGTCGTAGTAGCTGACGAAGTAGTGGACCGCGGCGGTGGGGAAGAGCTCCTTGAACTCCCCGTAGAGCTGGGCCGCCAGCGTCTTGTTGTGCGCCATGACCAGGGTCGGGCGCTTCACCGCCGAGATCACCTGGGCGATGGTGAAGGTCTTCCCCGACCCGGTGACCCCGAGGAGCACCTGGTCCTTGTCCCCGCGGCGCAGCCCGGCGACGAGCTCCGCGATGGCCCGGGGCTGGTCGCCGCAGGGGGCGAGGTCGGTCTGGATGTCGAGGGGCACCGGGGATGTCTAATGCCCGGCGCCCCCTCGATCACGGCGCGTCTACGGCCGGAAGACGAAGCGGTCCACCGCCGCCGCCTGCACGTCCTCCGGGGTCCACGGCTGGACGCCCGGCGCGTTCGAGAGCCAGAGCGGGATCTGGTTCTCGTAGTTCGGGCTCTGCACGGAGTCGGGGGCGCCACCCGGGACGACGGCCCGCCAGACCACGTTGCCCGGAGCGATCATCTCGGCCGAGAACCGCACGTTCGGGCCGGCGTGCTGGACGAACCCGTTCCCGCCGTCGTCGTTCCAGGAGAAATTGGCGACGTCCACGGTGTAGAGGCCGCCGTCGTTCGCGAAGGGACCGTAGTTGAAGAGGGACACGCCGGCGCTGTCGAGCAGGCTGTCGAAGGTGGCCCGGTGCTTCCGCCCCCAGATCCAGTCGGACGGGATCGCGCTCCCGAAGGCCTCCGCCGAGGACAGGAAGTTCACCGTGTCCTCGAGCGCCGCCACGACGGCGGGGGCGTAGAGGGACGGCGGGCACTGGCTCTGGAGGCAGGTGTTCAGCGGCACGGCCGGGGTGGTCCCGGCCGCGTACTGCGAGAGGGCCGCCAGGTACTTGGCCGCCGTCTGCCCGCCCGTCATCGAGAGGAAGGTGCGGGTGTCGAGCGGCTGGCCCCCGAGCTGGACCGAGGAGAAGGGCCCGTCGAGCAGGCGGGCGGCCAGCCGGGGGACGAGCGCGTGGAACAGCATCGAGGCGTTGGACGCGGCCACCACCTCGGCGTCGCCGGACCGGGCGCCGGCCGGATCGGTGGAGGAGAGGCCGGTGGGCGTGGTGTAGCGGCGGGCGTTGGTGTCGCTCGCCCAGTGGGCGAGCAGGTCCACCGCCGGCTGGAGCCCCTTCGCCGTGATCTCGGCGCTCCCCGACTGGAACCAGGCCAGCAGGCCGGGGACGACGTCGGCGGCGAAGAGCGAGGTGTTGTCGGCCTGGGTGGCGGTGAAGTCGTCGAGCGTGTAGCCGGAGCTCTTCGCGGAGAGCAGCGCCGTCGCACGCGCCGCCCGGTATCCGAGGTCGGTGAAGGCGTAGAGGTAGCGATCGGCGCCCGCCGAGAAGGGGTCGTTCCCCATGAGCTGGCCGGTGATGTCGTTGTTGGCGGTCACCATCCGGTTCTCGGCCGGGTTCTTGGCCTGCGGCAGGTCCGCGTCGGCGATGGTTCCGGTCCAGGTGCAGCTCCCGTCGCCCGGCATGGGCGCCCAGGGGACCACCAACCCGGGGGTCCCGTAGACCAGGCGCGGGCTGCCCGCCGGCGTCCCGAAGCACCCGCTCTTGCGGACGGGGACCTTGGCGTGCGGGTAGTACCCGATGTCGCCGTTCACGTCGGCGAAGACGAAGTTCTGGGCGCCGACGCCGAAGGTGGTCACG